>JBFMEF010000063.1 GCA_040753495.1 Candidatus Zixiibacteriota bacterium | reverse complement strand
CGAACATCTCTCTGACTTCTTCTACGTTGAGTATATTCCCTGCTGAATCCATGAGGTACGCCTGAAAAGTGGGATCCATGTACAGCCACTTCTCAAGCGAATCAGAATAAACAATATTGATTACATGACAATCGGGGTCCTCTTTATCCTTCGGCATACAGGTGATATGCCGGGACTTGAATCCCATCGCGAGAAAAACTTCGTTTAACAGAGTTGCCATCATGCGGCAGTTGACACCCCGGTTCGTGGTGCGACAAGCATCGAGTATGGTCAGGGCATTACGTTCTTTTGGGTCCACCGGATTAACGGAACCATCATGCCTGACAGCATGATGCGACCATTTCAAAAGGCTGATAATCTGTTCAATTTCATTTTTTTCTCCGGTTACGCTGTCGAGAGCATATATGTTTCTTAATCTCGTCAGACCGGTGTCGGTTGGAGGGGAATAGATGAAAGACGGCATATTTGTCGGTACGGAATTGCCAAAAACGGAATGCTTCTGCAAATTTCCAGAAATACTCAAGGGGAATTCCACATGTGCGATTCTATCATATTTTTCGAATTTCATTCGTATCGGCGGTGCGGTCAACTGCGGAATTATAATGAGAGTGTCGTCTCCGGAGTAGAGCAGTAAGGTATCATTTTGGGGTAAGCGAAAGTAGCTGACGCTGTCGGTCGCACTTAGAGTGAATGACCCGACTTCACCCTGAAAACTGAACCAGACAGTATCATTCGCTGATTCGAGGAGGTATTCTGAAGCGAACTCGGATGAATTATTGACGGCGGTAAGGTTTTGTGTGGTCGCACTAATACATAAGAAGGCGATGACCAGAAAATATGTGAGCGTTTTCATGCCGAGTCCCTCCTAAAACAGGTTCTATAACTATTTTTACGATATCAAGCATGACAGAGAACTTCAATAAGGACTTACGACCGGTGTGGAGAAAAGTTGCGGCGGAATGATTTAGATCGACCGCACCGGCATTTCGGAGGGGTCGGCGATGAGTATGGCTTCTTTAATGGCAAAGGCTTCGGCGTACTTCACCCCTACTTTATGCCCGTAATGCTGCGCTGTGACCGTCATGTACTCGAAGATATCCACGCCGGGTTTATAGATTTCTTTGGCCGAAGGTGTTCCGTCAAATTGCGACTTATAGGCGGCAACCGCTTTCAATTTCCGCTCCATCTGGTCAGTGATATCGACGAAGAAGGAGTGCGGCCCCTCACGAAAAGAGGAAGTATAGATGATTTTGCGGGGACGATGGGCGTCGCCGCGCAAACTCAATTTCTTCAGACCGGCCAGGAAGCAGGCATCATACCCCAGAAGAGAGGCAGCCAGATGGTCGGGGTGCCGCTGGACCCAGTAGGGCAGGATGACCAGTTCCGGTTTGCAGTCGCGGATAACCTGGGCGATTTTCAGTTTATTTTCCCGGGTCAGTTCAATGCCGGCGTCAGGGAGGTTCAAGTTCCGGCGAAAAACCACGCCCATAATCTTAGCCGCTTTTTCGGCTTCCTCTCCCCTCTCCTCGGCGGTTCCTTTGGTGCCCATTTCACCGGCAGTCAGGTCGAGTATACCGACTTTCTTTCCCCGGTCGGCAAGTTTGATGACCGTGCCGCCGCAGGTTATTTCGACATCATCGCGATGGGCGGCTATCGCCAGCACGTCGAGTTTTGGATTATCCATTGAGAACCTGCCGGTAATATTCTTCATACTCCGGGACAATTTTATCATCTCGAAATCGTTCCGAAGAGAGTCGATGCGCCGCCTCTTTGAATTGGGCGAGCTTATTTGGGTCGGAAAGAAGTTCAATTCCGGCTTGCGCCATTTCGGCGGTGTGCCCCACGGGGAATAGATAACCGTTAACGCCATCTTCAACTACTTCGACCAGTCCGGTTCCGGAGGTGCCGATAACGGGTAAGCCGCAGGCGAGAGCCTCCAGAGCGGCCAGACCGAATGATTCTTCTTCGGAGGGAAGCAGGAAGAGGTCAGCCAGCGGCAAGACCGCCTCCACCCGGTTCTGATTGCCGAGGAATATGACCCGGTCGCTCAGATTTTTCTTAGTCACCTGTCGCCGCGCCAGAATGGCATCGGGTCCCTCGCCGACCAGAAGAAGTTTCGAAGGCAACACCTTATTAATCCGGTCAAATATATCGATGACATCGATGATTCTTTTCACCGGACGGAAGTTGGATATATGGGCGATGACGAATTCGCTGTCTTCGGCAAAGGAGCGCCGTTTGCAGGCCTGGCTGTTGGGACTGAAACGGGCGCTGTCATAAAAATTGTGGATTACTCTAATCGGCTTTTCAATCTTAAAAACGTTCTTGGTCTCATCGGCAAGATATGAAGAGACCGCGGTGATGCCGTCGGACGCATTTATGGAAAACCGGGTGATATCATAGTACGACGGGTCCGACCCGACCAGAGTTATATCGGTTCCATGCAAAGTAGTAATAATCTTTGGGATTTTGCAGGTTATGAGTTGTTTGGCTAAGAAAGCCGAAGTGGCATGGGGAATGGCGTAATGGACATGCAGAATCTCGAGGTTATACTGGCAGGTAACCTCGGCCATTTTGGCGGCGAGAGAAAGAGTGTAAGGAGGATGCTTGAAGAGCGGGTAGGCGGTTGTTTCCACGCCGTGAAAATAGAGATTCTGCTGATAACTATCGAGACGAAAAGGCAAGGCGTAGCTGATAAAATGCACCTGGTGTCCGCGCGCCGCCAATTTCTGCCCCAGTTCGGTGGCGACAATCCCCGAACCTCCCGCGACCGGATAACAGGTAATCCCAATATTCATTGTAACTCCGGCATCTCTGAAAGATAAATCATCTGTATCTTGCCGCTTTCCACGTCGGTTTTCTGCACGATAAAATCTACGACAGAAAAGCCGTACTTGGCGATGTAATAGTTGATATTATAGACTCTCTCCTGAAGAATTCGATTGGGATACAGGGCATTGGCTAACCGGTAGATTTGCGAACGGACAGCCGCTATCTTCTTCTTATGATGGTCAAAGATTTTTTTCTCAAAACCGTTTACGGCAAAATCGATTTTGCCGTAAGTCTGCTTACCCATCGGCTCCAGAGTTTCATCAAAGCGTATAATGGTAGCCATAAATTCGCTATAGAGCTGCTCCAGACGATTTTTGAAATCAGCCACTGCCGTTTCGACCTCTTTGGGGAAGGATTGCAGGGATACGCGGTTGATTATCGTTTCGATATCGCCCGCGAAATCGCTCAGGCGAAGGTCATATTTATCCAGCAACTCTTCATTGCGCTTCTCCACGAGAATATTGGAGGGGCGAAAATAATAGAAGGGCTGAATCAATCCAATCGGTTCAAAGAGTTTCGACACCTGCGCAAAATAGGCGATTTCCGAAGGACCGGCCATCTGCGCCACCACGGGAAAGAGATAAGACTGCCAGAGTGGACGAGAGAGGACATCAGGCGAGAATTTCTCCGGATTCTTATCAATCAAATCAAGCAGTCCCGGAAGCCCCAGTCGTTTCTCCGCCACCAGGAAATAATTATCTTCGGCATGGAGCGGAATCCGCCCCGGATTGTGATAGAACAGATGGGCGGCGCTCTCTTTTTTATCGACCTGGCGGTGATAGCCGTCCTTTTCCAATTGACGGTCGGTTTTGTCCACCAGTTCCTTGATACGGAAATGCCCCTCAATAAGTCTCTTGAAGAAACCTTTGGAGGCGGTTTTTACTTCCTTGTCCGCGGGTGAAAAGATTATGAGACCGAAATCGGGGAGAATATTGAGAAGATAGCGGGCAAAGGCGTCGACAAAACCGGCTCCGAAAGCATATGCCTCAAACAACCGGCTGAACAGCTGAGGAGTGAACTCGGTGGCGCCGAACGCCTCTTTAGCGAGTTGATGAATCTTGTCGTACTCTTTCTGATTATCAAAAAGCATCTCGGCCGCGGGGACTTCCTGCGCCGGCGGAGAGTCATAACTTATCGAATTTACTTCTCCCTGCGGAGACAGGTATTCAACATGATTTATCTCGGCGAAATCATGGTCGTCGGCGGCAACCCAGAAAATCGGCACGACTTTTCGCTGCAGAACTTTTTCGAGATGTTCCGCCTGCTTGACTACCCCGATCGCTTTATAAAGAGTGAAGAGGGGTCCGCCGAACAGACCGGCTTGCTGCCCGCTGAAAATACATAGGGTTTCTTCGCGCCGGAATTTTTCGATGGCGCGAAAAGTGGCCGGCTTAGCCCCGAAATGAGCGTTCTGGCGAACAAGAATATCAGCCAATATATTGCGGTCGACTTTCGCCTGCTCTAATCTTCCCGCTACCTGGAGAGGGTCATCAGCCGGGAAATACTGATTGATGCTTCCCTTTCGCTCAAGAAAATCAAGAAACAGGTCCGTGAATTTGAAAATCTTATCCGGTTTGACCAACCGTTCCTTTGTCATCCAGCGATTCCTTTCGCGCCTGAATGGTTTCCCGCTTCAAGAAATAAGCGATGATATCATCAATAATCGTATAGACTACCGGTACCACCACCAGCGTCAGAAGGGTCGAACTGACCAATCCGCCGATAACGGCGCGCGCCATCGGAGCGCGAAGCTCCGCTCCCGGACCAAATCCGAGCGCCAGCGGCAGCATCCCGAACACCATGGCAAAAGTGGTCATCAATATGGGCCTTAATCTTATCGGTCCGGCGATAAGAATCGCCTCAGTTCGGGCGATTCCACGGTACCGATTCTGTTTCACAAAGTCAATCAAAAGAATGGCGTTTTTGGTGACCAGTCCCATCAGCATAATAATGCCGATAAGCGACATCACCGAAATGGAGTTGCCGAAAATCAAGAGGGCGATAATAGCGCCGACCAGAGACATCGGCAGAGAAAACATAATGGAAAAAGGGTCAAAAAACGATTCGAATTGCGACGCCAGCAGGAGATAAACGAATATGACGGCAAGCAACAGCGCCGCGAATATGTTGGCGAAAGATTCCTCCTGGATCTCTCCCATGCCGGTGACGGCGATATGATAGCCGGGGGGAACATCTATCTCACGAACTTTATTCATTATCTCTTCGAGAACGGTTCCGGAGAAATATCCCGGCAAGGTATTGGCGCCGACCCGGGCTTCGCGCAGACGGTCATAGCGGTTGTACCGCCCTATCGATTCTCCTTTTTCTATCCGGGCAAAATGAGACAGAGGCACCAGGAAGGTGCTTTTCCCATCGATTTCTTTGCTGCTCGCGATAAGGAGCCTGCCAAGCTGTTCGGCCGAGATTCTCGATTCTTCCTCCAAACGAACTCTGACGTCATACTCCTTGTCCCCTTCCTTGTAACGAGTGACCACTTCGCCATCAATGAAACTTCGCACGGTCGATGCCACCTGCATAACATTGACACCCAGGTCATTGGCCAGGTCGCGGTCAATGTTAATGCGAAGCTCCGGTTTTCCTTCTTCAAGATTATTATAAATATCAACTGTTCCGGGCGTGACGCGGAAGACGTTCTCGACTTCATGTGTCAGGTCGGTCAGGACATCAAGCTCAATGCCGCGGATGGAGATTTCCATCTGACGTGAACCGCCCCCTTCAGATTCTTCGGGGGAGACGGCATATTCAATGCCGGGGACGGCCGCAATGGCTTTTCTAAGAGTATCGACCATCTGAAGCGCCGTCAACTGCCGCTTGTCGCGCGCCACCAGCTTGACATATATGGTTCCTTCATTTACCGGATTCTGGCCGGAACCGATGGTGGTGAATATCAGATCAATCCCTTCGAACCTGGAGATGATTTCCTCAATCTGCGCCAGTCGGTCGGAGGTGGTTTTCAAGTCGGTGCCGGGAGGGGTCTCGACACTTATCAGTACCTTTCCTTCATCGGTCTGAGGCATGAATTCAGAGCCAGCCAGAGAGCCGAGCATGAGCGAGCCGATGAAAGTCGCGATGGCGAGCATTATTACGGCCAGGCGGTTGCGGAGCGCCCAGGCAAGGGTCGTATGGTACTTCTGGTTGACAAAATTGAAAAATCGATTCCAGGGAGCAATGAGTCTTAATATCCAGCGATAAAACCGCCAGATATATCTAAATGGAGCGAATGAGGGGGGAATGGTTTCCCCGCCTTCCTTTTTGAGAAACCGTGATGAAAGCATGGGAGTCAGCGTAAAGGCGACAAAAAGAGAGACCAGCACGGCGAAAGCGACGGTCATTCCGAACTGATAGAAAAACCGCCCGACAATTCCCTGCATAAAAGCCACCGGCAGGAAGACCACGACAATAGAAAAAGTGGTTGCCATCACCGCCAAGCCAATCTCTTTTGTCCCGTTAAACGCCGCTTTGAAAGCCGATTCGCCTTCATCCAGGTGGCGGAAGATATTTTCAATCACGACAATAGCGTCATCAATGAGCAACCCTACCGCCAGCGACAGCCCCATCAGAGAGAGAATATTCAAAGTAAACCCAAGAGCGTTCATGAAGGTAAAGGTTGCGATGATAGAGGTTGGGATAGCCACGGCAGAAATGATGGTGGAGCGTATATCGGCCAGAAATAAGAATATTACAAGAATCGCAAGCAATCCCCCATAGTAGATATTGAGCAGGACTTCGTGTATGGAATCTTCGATATAGGTGGAATTGTCCACTACCATATTTAAAGAAATATCCGGCGGCAGTTCTTTCTGGAATTTCGCGACCTCCTCTTTCACCGCTCGCGCCACCGCCACCGTGTTTGCCCCCGACTGCTTGGAAATATCGAGCGTCACCGCATCCTTGCCGTTGACTCGCGCCAGCGAACGTTGCTCTTCAATGCCGTCAACGACATAGGCAATGTCTTTCAGATAAATCGGTTGCCCCTGGGGATTATCGATAGGGATATTGTTAAACTGGCTGACCGAAGTCAATTTTCCCATCGTTCGCACCAGGTACTCGTTGTGACTTTCGTTGACTCGTCCCCCCGGTATTTCCAGGTTTGCCGCCGCCAGCGCCATTTTGACCCGGTCTATGGAAATCCCGTAGGACTCCATCTTATCAATATCCAGAAGGACATTGATTTCTCTCTCAGAGCCGCCCACCAGAGTAACTGCCCCCACCCCGGGAATCGACTCCAGACGTTTCTGAATCTCATCTTTGGTGAAGGTTGTAATGTCGCGGGCAGGGCGGGCGCTGGACACGGTGAGAGACATTATCGGTCGGGACTCCGGGTCGTAGCGGGCAATCACCGGTTCTTCAATGTCGCGGGGGAGGTCGCCGCGAGTAGCGGTTACCTTTTCCCGCACTTCCTGGGCGGCAATTTGAGGGTCTTTTTCCAGAACAAACTCCGCCACCAATAGAGAATATCCTTCTTCGGAATAGGATGTAATATGTTTTATGCCGGAGATAGGATTGATAGCATCCTCCAGCTTCTTGGTTACATCCGTTTCCACCGCCTCTGCACCCGCTCCGGGATATATGGTAGTGACTACCACAAAGGGGAAATCGACGTCCGGCATCAAATCGATACTCATCTGCTCAAAAGAAAAATACCCCAGAACCACCAGGGCGGTAATCATCATGACCGTAAAGACCGGCCGTCTTATGGCGACATCGGCAAGTTTCAAAGCGCCCGCTCCTTTCCGGATTCATCGACAAACCGAGCGAGATTAATCCTGCTTCCGTCCTGCAGATAATTTTGACCGACAACAATCAGGGTATCGCCACTCTGCAATCCAGATATGACCTGGGTGACGCCGTTGAAATCGACGCCGAGCGTTACTTCCCGCATACGGGCGGCGCCGTCGGAGGCGACAAAGGCATAATTGCGCCCCTCACGGGTGAGAATAGCCTGTCGCGGAGCCACAATTGCATTGGCGAAGTCACCAATAATGATATTGGCTCGGGCGAACATACCGGGCTTAAAGCGACGGTCCTGATTGTTTACGGCGACATCAACCTGGAAAGTCCGGGTGTCCGGGTCGGCGGAACGAGCCACCGTCAGAACCGTTCCTTCACCTGAGATTACCGAATCGGCTTCGGCTGAGATGGTGACTTTCTGACCTTCCTTGAAATAGGCGATATCGTTGCCGCTGACTCCCAATTTCATTCGCACCTGCCCGGTTGACGCCACCGTTGCCAGTTGCTGGCCCGGCGAGACATATTGGCCAGCGTAAACATCAATAGAAGTAACGCGGCCGTCAATTGGTGAGCGGAGCTCCACCATCTGCAGGGCGGCTTCGTAATTGGCGCGAGCGACTTCGAATTCAGTCTGAGCGGCATCGAATTGCGACTCCGAAACCGCTCCTTCCACGAAAAGGTATTTAATCTTGCTGAAATTCTTCTCGGCATTCTGGTAAACCGAATAGGCCTGAGTATAATTGGAAGTCGGCCCGGTGCGGTCGAGGCTGATGAGGACATCGTTAGTTTTCACAAAGTCACCAACCCGAATATTTACTTTCTCCACCGCTTCCGCAATTTTTGCCCTCAGCACGGCCTGCTTTTCCCCTTCGATAGAGCCGGTGAAGGTTCGGCTCAGCTGCTTGGAGGTCGGGACAACCAGCACCCCTTTGACCGCTATCGTCTGGGTAGCGTTAGCGGAATCGCTATTCTTGTTTCCCGAGCAGCCAGCCAGAAGCAGCCCGGCCGTCACACCAAAACTAATGAACTGCCTTAAATTTTTCATATTTGCCATAGTCCTCATCTATCACATTTCAACACTTATTGCTTTCTTCAGAGCCGCTCTTGCCAGGCGGTAATTATAGATAGCCCGGGCGAGATTGGTACGGGCATCGGTCAGCGCCGTCTGCGCCGAGAGCACTTCCAGCTGGGTTCCGATTCCCGATTGATAGCGGAGATTGGCAATCCGGAGCCCTTCTTCTGCCTGGGCAATGGTCTCTTTCTGTACCTCCAGCGCCTTGCGAGCCATTTGGAGATTATCATGCGCCTGCTCCACCTCCAGACGGATATCATCCAGCGCCTGCTGTTCGGCGAGAACGGCGTTATAATAGTCGACGCGCGCCTTGCGCACCTCACCGATAGTCTTACCCCCGTCAAACAGCGGTATATTGATTAGCAGGGCGGCCGACCAGGTTTTGGAGACCTCCCGTTCGCGCAATTTGAAATCGTCGGAAGAGGCGGTTACCTGATAAGTTGTGTTTAAACTCACATTGGGATAAATCCAGTTCCCCTTTGCGATACGCACTGCTTTGTCATAAACTTTTTTCTGCAAATCAGCCTGTCGCAATTCCGGCCGGTTATTAAGGGCCGCCTCCTCCAAAGAGTCAAGCGCCGGCATCTCTACCAGAGAGGTGTCGCTCAAATCAATCGCCAGCGTAATTTTTTCATTTAAAGGTAACCCAAGGAAAGATTTGAGTCGTTTCTGCGCCAGGTTGACTTCCGACTCCGCCCCGATCAGTTGCGGCTCCAGATTCCCTTTTTCCACCCGGGCGCGAAGACGCTCATATTCCGATATCATCCCCTGCCCGTACTGCTTTTCCACCACTTCCAGATTATAATTCAACTGTTCATACGCCTTGCGAATAACTTCCAGATTGGATTCCGCCAGCGCCGCCGCAAAGAATATCGATTCCGCCTGAAAGACTATTTCCGCTTCGACCTGCCGCAAGACTTCTTTCGAATATTCTTCATAATACCGGGCAATTTTCATGGCCGTCCCGACTTTCCCCCCTACATATAACGGCTGGCTGAAAGTGAGGGCCAGGTCAAAATCGTTATTCAGACTGATAGGAATTTTTTCTCCGCCGAAGAAAAGTTCCCGGTCGAGCAGATTCCGGGCATAATAGCCGTTTAAAGATATTTGCGGGAGCGCTCCGGAGCGGACCGAGATAATCTCTCCGCGCGCCTTTTCCAGGTTTTTCTTTGCCGCCAGGTATTGACGGTTGTACTCCAGAGCCATTTTTCGAACATTCTCCACCGTCAAAACCGTTTGGGCTTCGGCGATGCCTGCAGTAAGTATGGATATAAATATTATTGAGAGTAGTCGTCGCATAATCATCCTATATTACTTTTTTGTTCCCAGGTAAATCTTGCACATTTCCACGACCAGGTCGATAATTTTCTGCTGGCGCTTTTTCTCCCGATGATAGCAGCGGTGTACCAGCAATCCATCAGCGATAGCATGTACCACCCAGACCAGAGTTTCGGCCTGCCGGTAGCTCATGTTGCTGCTGCCTTTGAGATAAGCCGCCATGCGACCCGCGATTCGTCGATGCGCCCGGGACATATATTCCCGCACGCGCGGCATATGGAAGGCTTGATGCCAGTTTTCAATCGGTTTGTTGGACTTCTTTCCCAGCAGTTCAAAAGTGGTCCTGATGACATTTTCAATCACTTTTTCCGGCGGCAGGGGGCTTTCCAGATGCTTGAATATGGCGGCGAAAAGCGCTTCCGTTTCTGCCTTGAGGGTCTCCAAGAAGATATCCTCTTTGCTGCGAAAGTGAAAGTAGAGGGCGCCCTTGGTGACTCCGGCTTCGCGCGCAATGTTTTCCGTGGTGGCTTCGACATACCCCACCCTTTCAAACACGCGCGAGGCGGCGCGAATCAATTCCGCCCGGCGCTGCTGCGGGGGCAGTTTGGGACTTTGCTTCAAATATTTCTCCTCATATACCTACTGGTCAGTATCTAAGATTAATTATTTAGACGGTTTTGTCAACGATTGGTTACAGGATTTGTGAGAAAAATTTTGGCGCAAGAAAGAAGCGACTAAAGCCACTTCTTCTTCTTGAAGAAGAAAAGCATAATTATCATTATGACTACCAGCAATATCCAGAAGAACAGATAGCCGTATTTCCACTCCAATTCCGGCATGTGGCGGAAATTCATGCCCCAGATGCCGACCAGGAAGGTCGGCGGCATCAGAATGACGGTGAATATGGTCAGGACTTTGATAATCTCATTGGTCTTGGTGGAAACGCTGGAATAATAGGCTTCGAGCGCCGAAACCAGGGTATCCCTATGGGACTCCGAAAGTTCGATGATTCTTGTCAGATGGTCATAGATATCGTTAAAATAGAGCTGAGCCCGGTCTGAAATAAGCGCAAACTGTCCCCGGAGAATATGCCCTATCATCTCTTTCTGCGGCAGGGCGATTCGCTTCAACTGGTAAATATCACGTCTCAAAGTAAAGATTTTCTTTACCGTCTCGGCGTCCGGTTCGCGCAGCACTGAATCTTCAATCTGGTCGACTTCCATCTCAAAGAATTCCAGGATATTATTATAATTGTCCACCATGACATCAAGGAGGGTATGAAACAAGAATTCCGCTCCCCTTGAAAGGAGACGTTCATCGCGGGTGGCGCGGTTATAGAGATAATTGAAAATCCGATGCGGCTCATAATGAACCGTGACCACGGTGTTGCGGGTCAGGAAAAGGCTGACCTCCTGAACGCGAATCCCCTCTTCCCGATTGACATAATCGGCAATCTGGAATTCGGTATAAATATAGTTTTTGTAGTCGTCTATTTTGGAACGGGGCAGTTCCGATATGGCATCTTCTTCGGAAATAACATCTTCGATTGCCAGGGGATGAAAGTGGAAATCATGAGTCAGAATGAATGACTCCTGGTCGGTCGGGTCGAGCAGGTCAATCCAGAGAACAATATCAGGGTCGGCAAACAGGGAATCGAAGTCGGCAATCCCTTCGATTTTCTGAACCGGCTGACCGGATTTCCAGTAGAAAGAACGAATCACGGCTACTTTTTCTCCATCATGACATCGGTCATTTCCACCTGCTCTAGGACTTCCTCCTTAGAGCCTTCTTCTTTGATTTCCTTGATGGTTACCTTTTCGGTTCGGAAGAAGAACATTCCCATAAGGAATATTGGTATCAGGTCGAGGATATGGAGGGCCAGGGCAAAGAGAACGGCATCGGACTTGACAATCTTAAAGGCGAGAAGCGGGGCGACAACAGCCAGTTCGAAGGTGCCGGCGTTCCCGGGGGTTATCGGTATCATAAGCGCCACGGTATTGATGACCATAATGACCACCGCTGAAATCATCGGCAGTTCAAAACCAAAAGCATGAATCAGGAAATAGACGACCAGAATGTGCGCCACCCAGGAAAACAGCGACAGCGCCAGAGTTCGGATGAAATACTGGCTGTAGCGAAGCATTTCGATTCCCTTGGTGAAGGAGCCGGCAAACTTCTTGAGGGTCAGATAGAGCGCCGGAGAACGACCCCGCAGGACCCGCCGTCCGAATTTCCCGATTCTCTCCTTGAAATGGAGAATCAGATAGAGGGAGGCGAATAGAAGAACCGTAATGATGGCGATAGCGTAACCGATAGGGCGATACTCCGGCGGAAAGACAAACGATGCCGTGGAGAGGAGAACTATAAAAATCAGGAGACTGACGGCGTCAAAAAGGACCTCGATGACAATGGTGGAGAAGACATATGATTTTGAGAGACCTTCTTTCTTGGAAAAAAGAAGAAGCCGCCCCACCTGACCGGTTAATGCCGGCATTATTATATTAATCACCTGTCCGGCGGAGAAGAGCGGGATGACCCGAAGCACTCTGATTTTCTTGGTTTTCTCCACAATGGTGCGCCAGCGGAGGGCTTTGAATACAATCATGGCGAATTCCATGGCCAGCGCCGGGATAAGATAATAGAAATCGACCCGCCCCAGAAGCCGTCGCAAGTCATCCATCCGGATATCCTTGAGGCAGTACGCCAGAAGAATGACCGCAATCAGGGAACCCCAGAATTGCTTCTTTTTTAGAATCGACGGCATTTTTCCCTCAAAAATTAAACCCGCCGGGGCGGGCAGAAATTATCGCAAAATTATAGAAATTTACGGCTGGGCTGTCAATCTAAATAAAAGGGAGAGGCAGGTCAAATTATGGCCACTTCAGCCTTACGAATCCATCCCTTACGTTTATTTTCAAAAATCACCTGATAGAAGTCATTTAATTCCTTTTGAACGACGAAGGTCAGACCGGCGCCTCCGGTGAATTCGACATCATTGTCATCGTCGGGACCGCTCAAAACCTTGGCTTCCGAAGCGATTATTACCCCTTTTCGCGCCAGGTAGTCAGCGCGGTATTTATAGGTGGTCAGCCCCGAGGATACCAGGAGCAATATTAGTAGTAAAAATGTCACGATTCTTGTCAGCAGACTGGAATTCTGAAAATAAAGGCGGGCGCTGATAGTCAGCATCAGAAGCACAAAGAAAAGCGATGAAATCCATGCCAGGCTGTTCAAGGTGAAGGGCGCCGTGATAGAATCAAAGAATCCTGAAACAGGATTGATTTTCACCCCCTCCATAATGGTTGGCATAAATTGGCGGGCGAATTCCAGGTTGGTTTTGATTTCATCGTCGCCGGGGTCGAGCCTGTGGGCGCGCAGATAATAAAGAATGGCATATCCCAGCTCCCCCTCCTTGAAGTAACTGTTGCCGATATTGAAAAATAGAGCCGCTGATTGGAAGCCGTTTCTTTCCAGTTCCAGATATGTCTCGAGAGCCTGACGGTACTGGGCGCTGTCGTAAAGTTGATTGCCGGCGGTAAAGAGAGAATCGGTATTGAGAGCCCCAGCCGGCGGCATCAGAAGCGGAAAGATCAGAAGAGCCCATATGATAATTTTATGCGCCAATTTTCGCCGCCTCCAATTTTACCAGAAGCTCTTCAGCTTCCTTGAGAGCCGTCGGCACCAGCGCCGGCGCAACCGACGATGAGGCATATTGTGCAAAGTCGGCCTGTTTCATAATTTCCTGAAATTTAAGGGTGATATCATCAGGAAGATTATGCTTTTTTAGAATTTCCAGAATCATATCTGACGTCAGCCCGTGCGGCGACAGATTCATTTTGTCTGCCAGGTAAGTAATAAGCGCCCGTCGAATCTCGGCATAGAATTGCGGAATCTGACCGGTCTGACTGAGACGGCTCGCCTTGGAAAGATGCTTCCTGGCCAGTCTTTTAGCCATCCGGGAACGGGCATAACCGACATTATTAGCCAGTTTCTGACGGCGCCGCTGCGTGACCCAGACCGCCAGCAGGGCTATCGCCGAAAGACCATTGACTAACATATAAGTGGGGGTAAAAAGCACCAGCGGTTTGGGCCGCTCGAGTTGTCCGGAGGTCTTGATATACAGAATATCTTTGGCTTTGGGGTCAATTACTCTGCCGGCGACAGGCCGTAACGGCAAATCGCCGTAATCGGCGACTTCGGTCGCGGGACGAACCTCCAGTTCTATCGGCTTAGTCGAAATTACCTTATACTTCCTGGTGGCCGGGTCAAAGAAACTCAGCGACACCGGCGGGATGGTCAGTTTACCGGCTCTCCTCGGAATATAAACTTCATCAAAAATCTTGGTGCCGCCAACCACCCCCCCGACTTTGGAGATTTTTTCGTCGGATGATGCCCGATATACCCGGAAATCCTTTGATTCTTCAATAACCGGCTCCGCCACGGTCTTGATATTACCGGTGCCGGTAATCTTGTATTTGACAGTCACCGGCTGATTGGCGTCAACAATGGTCTTGTCCGGAAAGGCATCAATATTGAAATTTCCGACAGTACCGGAGAAATTCTCCGGTTTCCCTTCTGACGGAAGCGGTTTGATATTGACCGTAATCGGCTTGGAGCGAACAGTTCGCTGCTCACCCTGGACCAGGAAATCATCAAAGAGAGAGAAAGGGTCGTTGCGTCGCGGGGCACGTCGAGAAGGGACATTGACAGTCACCAAGGCCGGCCCGATAGTTAATTCACCGGAACGGGTCGGGAACAGCGCCGATGATATTTCCACGACTTTGTATCTTTGGCCGTTGACAATTTCATAATATGCTTTCTGACCTTCAAGAATATCAGTCCAGAAGTCGGTTGTTTGCGGCGCGGTATATTCCGGTTGTGAGAGTATTTGAACGGCATGATAGAATTTGACCGTCAGAATCATCTGCTCGTTCACAAAAGCCGATTTCTTGTTGACTTCGGCTGTCAGGAAAACCTCCCGGTTCTCACCGGTCTGTGACACAGCCTCCTTTTGGACCGATTTAGAGGTCCCTTCCCCGCCGGAAAGAACAGTCAGTGTCAATTCGTTTGATTCATATCGTTTGCGGTCAATCACCAGAAAGGCCGGCTTGATAGGGTAGGTCCCCTGTTTCTTGGGCTGCAGCAGATACTGGTAACTGTATGACGCCTGCATCTTGCCATTGACAATGGAGATATTGGTTGAGGTTCCCTGGGAATAGATATTAAACATGGTCAGATTGGGAAGTTCCGGGCTGGGAAGATTCTGCCGCGACCCTGTGACCGAGACGGTGAGATAAGCATATTCATCTATGGAAATGGTGTCTTTATTAAGCGATATGGTCAGGGAAATGTCGTCCTGCGCATAGACAGCGGCAGAAAACATCAGTATCAGAAATATCCGTAACTTAGATATCATACTACCAGTCATTCCCTTGATAGTCCGATGGTCCCTGAAGTTTGCGTAGGTCTTTCTGCACCTCTTTCTCATCATCACGCAAGGCATTTAAAATTCTCTCCGCATCTTCTTTGGACATCTCATTTTCATCCTGGGGCTGCATCTGTTGCGGTTGTTGCTGTTGTTGCTGCTCTTGCTTCTGGTCTTGTGGCGATTGCGGCTGTTGCTGCTCCTGCTGCTCATTTTGCTGCTGTTGCTGCTGTTGCTGCTGCTGTTGTTGTTGCTGTTGTTGCTGCTCCTGAGGCTTTAACTGCTCTTTGAGCATTTTCCTCGCTAACTCCAGGTTGTACTTGGCATCCATATCCTCGGGCGTCAATTCCAGAACTTTCTGATACGCCTCAATCGCCTTCTGATAGTCGCCGGCGCGATAGTAAACATTTCCCAGATTATAGCGCGCCTGGGCTTCAACCTTTATATCGTCGGTGGCGAAGGCTTTCTGCAATCTCTCGGTCGCCTCCTCATACTTTCCCTCCTTATATAAGGCGCTGCCGATATTGTATTGAATCTCGGGCATTTCCGGGCGGTCAACATCGGCCTCACGATATAGTCCCAAAGCGGTGCCAAAGTCACCTTCTTTGAAGGCTTCGTTCCCCTCTTTGACCAGACTCTTATAGTCTTCGGCAAAGGAGACGGCGCCCGGGAGCCAGACCAATAAGACAAGAACCGTTTTCTGTATCATAGATTATTTTACGTTTTTAACTCGTTTCTTCTCCGAAATAAAATATTCGGCAAAGAGCAGAATGATGGCAAAAAGAAGCGGGTACTGGAAACGGTCCTCATATTGCACCATCAGTTTTCCTTCCAGTTCCTTCTTTTCCATCTTATCAATTTCGTCATAAACCCGGTCAAGTTCCATCTCCCCCGCCGATGCCAGATAGAATTTCCCGCCGGTGGCGAGAGCGACTTTTTGCAGGGTCATTTCATCCAGTTTGGTCACGATTACTTCGCCGCTTCGGTCCTTTTTATACCCTACTCTCTGGCCGGTTCGGTCGGTGATCGGTATCGGTTCTCCGGCCGGAGAACCGATACCGATGGCAAAAATCTTGACTCCCTGCTTGCGGGCTTCTTCGGCGGCGCTAAGCGGGTCGGTATTATGGTCTTCGCCGTCGGTCAAAAGAATCAGCACCTTGTGCTTTTTCTCCTGCTTTTCGAACGCCTCGGTTGCCTTGCGAATGGCATCTCCAATGGCTGTCCCCTGTTTTTGCACCAGGCCGACATCCATTATATCCATAAATATCTGTGCCGCCGAATAGTCCAGGGTGAGAGGGCAATGAATGAAGGCTTCCCCGGCAAATGCCACCAGCCCAATTCGGTCGCCTCGCAGACGGTCGATCAAACCGCGCACTTCCTGGCGCGCTTTAGCGATTCGGCTCGGTTTCATATCCTGTGCCAGCATCGAATTGGAGACGTCTACCGCAATTATGATATCAATCCCTTCGCGCTTCATCACTTCCATATGCGTGCCGCATTGGAGTTGTGAAAGAGTAATCACCAGAAACAGGATACCGGCCAGAATTACTGCCGCCTTTCCTCCCTGCCGCGCAAAGGAGATATAAGGGGCATTCTTCATTATCAAAAAGAGGTCGCCGAATCGGGCCAAAAGTTTCTTTTTGCGGTAGATGCTCCAGATGAAAAAGAGCGCCAGAATTACCACCAGCGAAAGAAGGAGCAGATTTTCAGGGGCGCCGAATCTCATTGGTTCTCCTCAAGGAATCTTACGAAAGACAGTCTGACCCAGCAGTACTTCCAGCACAAGGAATATCAGCCCCAGGTAAACAAAGGGGGGAAATAGCTCTTTGTACTGAATATACTGGCTGACTTTAATTTTAGTTTTCTCGAGCTGGTCGATTTCCGAGTATATCGCTTCCAGTTCTTTTTCGGAGCGGGCGCGGAAATATTTGCCGCCCGTTTTGGCCGCTATCTCCCGCAGAACATCTTCATCGATTTCATTGGGCAGATAGACATATCTTTTCCCGAAGATAGGGTCATCAACCGGATACATGGCGTTGCCCGGCTTGCCGACCCCGATGGTATATATTTTGACACCCATAGTCTTGGCGATTCCGGCCGCGGTCAGAGGGTCAATCTGACCGGAATTGTTGATACCATCAGTCAGCAGTATTATCACCTTGGACTTGGCAGTTGACTCCCGCAGACGATTGACGCAATTGGCTAAAGCCATGCCAATGGCGGTGCCATCCTGCACCATTCCGAATTTCACCTGGTCCAGGAATGTAAGAAGCACCCCGTAATCGAGGGTCAAGGGGCATTGCGTAAAAGATGTTGCCGAGAAGACCACCAGCCCAATCCGGTCGCTGATTCTCTTGGAGACGAACTTTTTTATTTCTTCCTTCGCCACATAGAGGCGATTGTGCGGCTTGAAATCTTCAGCGCGCATCGAGCCGGAAATATCGAGCGCCAGCATGATATCAATTCCTTCGGAAGATACCTCCCGGTTTTCCGTGCCGGCCTGGGGTCTGGCGAAAGCGACTGCCAGAAGCGCCAGCGCCAGCACTCGCAGCACGCTTAAGATAAACCGAAAGCGGGCGCGCCCGGTCTTCGCCGAACGCTTGATAATCTTAAGGTCGCTATATCTTATGCTGGCGGAATCGGCTTTCTTCCGCAGCAGTTGATGGGCGATAATTAGACCGATAAGAATCGCGGCAACGACAGAGATAGCCGTCGCCGAGACTGCTATCTCTTTCTCGAAAAGCGACATCTGAAACCCGGCAAATCTAAACATGGGAGCCTCCCCCCGAAGTCACCGCCGGCGCCGGCGGCGCCATCTTGGCGGTTTCCGCCAGACGAACCTGCTCCACGAAAAATCGGGCTTCCTCAAAATCGGCGGCCGGTTTCTCCGGTTCCGGGAGCAACTTGGCAAACTTCACCAGGTCAGCAAATTTCAGAAAAGCCTCCAGCCGCTCTTTTATCTCAACTGGAATCTCAGTTTTCTCTGTCGCTTCCAGGAATTCTTCGGTAGTCATATCGAGCGCCGGAATCTGATAGACCCGCCCCAGATAGGCTCTGATAATATCGGTCATTTCAATATAGAAAAGCTTAAATTTCTTCTCGGGGAGATATTTTTTCGCCTCCAGCACCGCCAGTTGCTCATAGGCGATTTCCCACGGTTTGCGGGTGTCAAGCGGTGATGTTACGCCAAGACGCCGCCGGCGAATTCTCCAGTAAAGATATCCGCCGACCAGAAGCAGCAGCAGCAAGATGCCGCCGAGGATATAATATATTGTTCGGTCTTCTTTAAATGCAATTGGCCCTTTGATGTCCCGGATATCGGAGGTATCAGCCGACTCCGCCAGAAGTGATTTTACCCGAATCGGTGTCGGCTCCGAAATCAGATATTTGACACTGCTGTCAGGGAGCATGAATTCAACCGGAATAGGGGGGATAACATAGTCTCCGGTCGTGAAAGTAGTCAGGAGGAAGCGGCTTTCCAGTTTGATTTGCCCGCTGGGGAGACGCACTTCTTCATCAGCCTGATAATCTTTTACGTCAAATGCCCCCAGATTCGCCCCTATCGGCGGCGGTGTCAGGACAATATTGGAATCATGGATAACGGTCAGGCGATAGTTTATCAGGTCGCCTATATATATCTCCGACTTATCTACCGCCGTCTCAATAGTAATCCCCGGAGCCGATTTGACCGTATCGATAGATACCGACTGGGCCTTACCGACCGTCGGAAGCATAATCGCTATAAACAATAAGAACTTCAGTATTCTCATCTTCTTTTATAGATGCTCACAGCACCGGTCTGATATTCCCGGCTATACCCGGAGTCAAGGGTTGCGGCAAAGGCGGCCGGCGGTTCGTTGATTATCACCGCCAATGCCGGCGTTTGCCGGCTCAATTCATTTTTTAAGTAAATATTGTCGCACAGTTTGTATTTCATCCTCTCCTCATGACTGAACGGAAGAGGATATTCAAAACCGAGAATTTCGGTCATTGGAAGCGGGACTTGCTCAGCAAAGAAAGGGTATCCGGCCCATTCGGATAAAACCGTGTCCGATTCTGTGGCAAGGAGTCTCATTTGGGATGTTATACGCTCCACTTCCGCAATCATATATTTCTGGTCTTGAGCTCTAATGCCGTTGATAAAAATGGCATAGTATGGCACAAGTGACAACAGAAGCAGCATAGCCAGCCCCCCTGTTGCCAATCTCTGACGTTTTCCGGGGAGAATTTCCTGGACCTTGGCTACCAATCTTTCGGCGCCAATTGAAGCCACAATTATGGCAAAGGCGAGATACTGCTCGGCATAATGTCGGAGCACCGGAAATGGGACAAGATAAACGGCGGCCAGGGCGACAAGATTAAGAAGCGCCATCCCTTCCGGGCTTTCAAACAGACGGTTTCCAGACATCAACCGGCCGTCCTTCCGCATAAATTTTGCGGAAAAGATTACCGCCAGCAGAAGGATGAATAAAGACGGCTCAATAATCATCTTGGCAATGACAGAGAGTTTCTGCAAAACTATTTCGGTAATATGGGCATCTCCCCCTCGGAAAATCTGGAAAATAAAAGTATCCTTTAGGAAATAATCGGGCGCGCGAAGGAGCATCACCAGATTAGGGATGGAAAACGGAACCAGTGCGACCGCAAATACCAGGGCTGCTTTCAACCGCCTGCCGGTCTCAAGGCGCCAGATAGAATAGGCATAAATCGGCAGCAGAATACCATAGATTAACCGCATATTGAGCAACGCCGAAAGGGACAGACCAAGTAAGACCAGGAAGATGATTTTCCGGCGTTCATGAATTTTAAGCCAGAATAAAAAGGTTGCCAGCGCCAATAGATTGGCAAAGACCAGCGGCTCAAAAATAGAATGAATGGAAAGGGTCAACCCTGAGAAAGTGTACATCCCCAGCGCCAGAAGAGCCACTTTCAGATTGCGGGTCATATTAAGGGTAATACCGAAAAGCAAGAGAGCCGAGAGGAAACCGGCAGCAACCGCAAAACCACGGAGAATCCAGAAGGAGCTCCAGCCGTCGAGCGCCATCGAAGAGAATGCCAGCGGGAACAGGATTGCCTGGGAAAAGAAGAAATCGACATAAGGCGCTTTCCCCAAGCCTACCATCCGGGCGGCGCTGAGATAGAATCCTTCATCATTGCCAACCGTTCGGTTCGCCGCAAAAAATATCAGCAACGCCAGATGCGCCAAAAGCAAAGATAACAGGACAATCAGAGATTTTCGACTCATCTTACCGGATATTCTCCTCGAAAATCTGAACCTTCTCCAGCTCTGCCAGTTTCTCTATAAGCTCATTGAGAGCCTTTTGCGATTTTTCCTGCTGGTAATCCAGAAGCACCCGGGAGCGGACCTCCTCATAGGCTTTATCGCCGTACCGTTCCTTCCTGTTAGCCAGATAAAAATTCCGAATATCAAGGGTATCGAGATTGACTTGAGGCAGGATTCTCTCTGTCACATACTTTTCTGTCAGGAGTTGTTTTTCCAGATTTTCTTTGCGCTTCAGCAGGCGCGGGTCACGGTCAAATTTTTCTCTTAAGGCGGCGCGGTACATCAGTTCCAGTCCCACCAGCTGGTTTAGCATATTGAGTTTGCCCTGCCGGCTTAAGAACTCCGATTGCGCCTGCGCCGGAAGGCTTTGAATTTCATTTTCCAGTTCGGACAGGTAAATCGGCGTTTCTCCGATTCGGGCTACAACGATTTCGCCCGGTTTGACAGCAACGGCAGAATCAAGATTTACCGTCCGGTCCAATTCCCGTTTGGCGCTTGCCAGTCGTCCCATTCGCTCCAGGGATGCGACCAGGTTCCGCCCGGCTTCATCATAGAAACTTCCCTCCGGATGCAGGTTCCGGGCGCGAATGAAGTAAGCCGCGGCATTTTCATAATCGGCCAGTTTTTCAAAGTAGAGCTGTCCTATCAGGTAGCAAATATTCCCCTTGATGGTCGGGTCGAGGTTACGGTCGTTCAAGATCTTCCGGTATTCTTCAATCGCCGCCAGAGGAAGGTTGTTGTCGCTCAATTCGCCGGCAAGGCTTTTCTCCACCCTGTAGTCCCGGTTCTTGGCGGAGGAGGTCGTTAAGACCACCAGATAGATGACTGCCGCCAGTGTCAGCAACGATATAATGAGACTGATGGCAGCCAGGGATACCGCTCCTCGCTTATTTGACCATTGCGACATACTAACGTCTTTTCTCCCTCATTCTGAAAAAGTTAATCAACGGCACGATATATGATTGGTCTGTCACTATCTGAATGAAATCAGTATTTATGAGACGGAAAGCCCGCTTCAGGCTAAAGTTATCGGCTTCCGCCTTCTGCGCAAAATCGAGACGAAAGGCTGAAGAACCGGTATCGATTATGACAGTCTCCCCGGTTTCGGCATCCTCCAGCTCTATCAGCCCAACATTTTCAAACTTTAGTTCTCGCGGGTCAGATATTTTCACGGCAATTATATCATGTTTGTTGTTGGCGATTTGCAGCGGCTTGAGGTAATCCTCCGAAAGAAAATCAGAAATGAGAAAAACCACCGACTTCTTCTTTATGACCCTGTTGAAATATTCCAGCGCGGAAGCAATATCGGTTTTCTTCCCCACCGGTTCGAAATACAGTATTTCGCGAATGAGCCGAAGGACATGCGCTTTGCCCTTCTTGGGGGGAATGAACTTTTCAATCCGGTCGGTGAAGATTATCATCCCCACTTTGTCATTGTTCTTGATGGCGGAAAAAGCCAGAAGAGCGCAGAGTTCCGCGGATGTTTCTTCTTTGAACCGCTCCTTGGTGCCGAAAAAGCCGGAGGATGACATATCGACCAGAAAAATCACCGATAGCTCTCGTTCTTCCCGGAATTTCTTTATGAAGGGGTAACCGGTGCGAGCGGTAACATTCCAGTCAATCAGGCGAATATCATCACCCGGCTCGTACTGCCGCACCTCTTCAAACTCCATTCCGCGACCTTTGAAGGTGGAATGGTATTCGCCCGAAAAGAGGTCGTTGACAATCCGGCGGGTCTTGATTTCAATGCGCCGTATTTTTTTAAATATTTCTTTCTGGTCCATCGCTCAAATCAGGGGACTTCAATGGTATCGAATATCTTCTGAACGATATCGTCCGATGTTTTCTCTTCCGCTTCGGCTTCGTAGGTCACGATAACCCGATGCCGCAAGACATCCTTGCCGATAGCTTTGATATCTTCCGGCGTGATATACCCTCTGCCTTTCAAAAAGGCGTGCGCCTTGGCGGCGGTATTCAGATAGATAGTGGCGCGCGGTGATGCCCCATAGGCAATCAGGTCTTTCAGTTCGCTTAAGCCGTATTTCTCCGGCTCTCGCGTGGCAAAGACAATATTGATGATATATTCTTTGACTTTATCATCGACATAAATCTCATTGATAACCTGACGCGCCCGGTTTATCTCTTTGGGTGAAACAATCCGTTCCGCCTGGTACGTCTTTCCGACTGTCATCCGGTCCATTATTACCCGTTCTTCCATAGGTGAAGGATAGGTCACTTTCAATTTGAGCATGAACCGGTCCACCTGTGCTTCCGGAAGGGGGTATGTTCCTTCCTGTTCGATAGGATTCTGGGTCGCCAGCACCAGGAAAGGCTCATCCAGTTTATAGGTGTTGTCGCCGATAGTCACCTGCCGCTCCTGCATCGCTTCCAGTAAAGCCGACTGCACCTTTGCCGGAGCGCGGTTAATTTCATCGGCTAAGATTATATTGGCGAATATCGGTCCTTTCTTGACGCTGAATTCCCCTTTCTGCGGATTGTAAATCATGGTGCCGATAAGGTCGGCCGGCAGAAGGTCGGGGGTGAATTGAATGCGATGAAACTTGGCATCGATAGAGTCGGCAAGGGTCTTGACCGACAAGGTCTTGGCTAAACCGGGGACTCCTTCGAGAAGAACATGCCCGTCGGCAAGAATGCCGACCAGGAGCCGCTCTATCATATATTTCTGCCCAACAATCACCGCTCCAATCTGTGATGTAAGCTTTTCAACAAAGGCCGATTCCTTTTCCACAGTCGCTTGAATTTCGGCAATCTCTTTGTTCATTTTGCCTCCGCTTTATCTTTATTCATGATTTGTTCAAACAGATTTTCAATTTCGGTCACCAGCCTGAGCATATCACCCGGCTCGCCCGGCAGCGGCGCATATTTTTCCTTTTCGGCCTGTGTTAGCCAGGCAGCTATCTTTGCCTTCCTTGCTTCAGGGATGGGGGACGCTGCCAGGTCATTGACAATCTCAGAAGCGGTCCGACCGGCAGTTTTCAGCCCCAATTTGGAGTCGAGATAAGCTGACAGCATAGAATACAGCCGGGTGAAGAAGAGTTTTCGCTCCGATAATGATTCCTTCTTTGCCGCGGATAGGGCTTCCAGCAGAAGTTCCTCGGCGCTCTTTGTCGGCAAACTTTGCGTACGCTTTCTTCGCCGCGCTATTATGACCGCCGCCGCTGACATCACCAGAAGCGCCGGTATTGCCCAGAAAAGAAAACTGAGTCTGCCGCTCCCGTCTTCTTCTACCGGAACCGGTTCTCGAATTAGAATCTGAAACTGCTGACTCGATAATTCCCCCGGCAGTGAATCCGGAAGGGAGATATACTCTAATACCATCGGCTCGATAATGCCTGTACCCCCCTTAGTCGGCAGCAGGGCATATTTGAAACTCCGGGTGGTAATATCAATGCCATCGACAACATCGCTGCTGACCGCAGAACTTGTCCCGAGCAATTTCAGATTATTGGTAGTGGGAAGAGGAAGCAGCTCGAAGCGGTAATCCCCCACCTTGCCTTCCCAGCGAATTTCGAGGGACAAAGTGAGTGAGTCTTCATAGCGGATATCGTTTTTGTCAATGCCGGCGCTTAGAGATATCTTGCCCGCCGCCGCAGGGAGACTAACCAACATCAGCGCCCCCTGCAGAATCAACAGCCTTGTCAACATCAACGTCGCTTTAACTTTGTTCATAACGAGCGGGTAAGATCTAATATTTTATCACCTTTGGCAATAAGACATCACTTTCAATTAATTTGATTTATACCGGATTTCTTGCACGAGGTTGCAATAAATTTATTTTCTTCCGACCAGGAAAGCAATCATACCGGCAACCATAACCAGCTTCAAAACTGATGCGGCAACTCTGTGTCTATCAATGTCTTGCCTTGATGCAATAAACACTGCAAGCAGGAGAAGGGGAAGCGCCACCAGAATCGCGGCTGTATAGGTGTAATACTGATTGTACCAGTCAAGGTTGGCGGATATCAGAACCAGGACTGCCAATAGCGTCATCAATATCGCAACAAGCAGAATGACAAACCTTGGCTTCAGATATGACGGAAGGGTCTTATATGATGCCAGGTTATCCCCCCTCCAATCTACCAGGTCTTTCAGAATTTCTCGCGTGAGGTGAATCAAAAAGGCAAATCCTGTGGCAACAATCGGTCCGGGGATATACGATAGCGATTTTGGTGCGGCCAGAAGCGCTCCCAGAGCGAGAGGAAATGCCCCCAGTAGCGCCACCGTGGTGTTTCCGACAAGGGGGAGTTTTTTCAGCCGGATGTTGTAAAGAGCCAAAAGCGCGAGAGATATGGCCGTTGCTATTGCCAGAACTCCGCTGACAATGAGACTGATGGTCTGGGAGACGATAACCAGCAATAAAACGGCAATAGCGGCCGCTGAGACGGTAATATCGCCGGACGGAAGCGGTCTTTGGGGGTGATTGACCCTGTCGATTTCAATGTCGGTAATATCATTAAAGAGATTTCCGGCGGCACAGACCAAGGCGCCGACTAAGGATGCGAAATATACGACAGTTGCCGAGTAGTTTTCGCCGGTCAGATAGGCGCCCAGCCAGACTCCGGCGGCGGTCATCAGGCAGTTTTGAATTCGGATTAATCTCAGGAGGATATAGACTTCCCGCATATGACTACGATAGAGTCACGATGAAAGGGAGTCAATAACTAAATTCGGCGTTTTCAGCGCACACTATTTCACTGACAGCCGCAGAGAATCGCCGGGGCGATATGAGGATATTGACCTGAAAAGTAAACTCAGAATTTCCGGGAGACGGTCAGGTGGAAGCGCGGGTTATCCCCAAAGGGGGTGCCGCGGAATTTGAATTTGAATTCCTCGGAATCAGGCTCCTCAAACTCGTCATCTTTG
>JBFMEF010000062.1 GCA_040753495.1 Candidatus Zixiibacteriota bacterium | reverse complement strand
CGCCGATTCGGCGCTGCAGCGAATTGCCGAGATTGCTGAACAGGTGAATACTAATACCGAAAATATCGGAGCGCGGCGGCTGCACACCATCATGTCCAATCTTCTCGAAGATATAATGTTTGATTGCTCGGACGGCAAAAAGGGCATCCGGATTACACCGGAGATGGTGACTAAGAAACTTGCCGATATTATCGGCGATGAAGATCTCAGCCGGTATATTCTGTAATTCTCTGTTGCCCGCGAGAAAGATTTTCTCTTGATTTTATATCAGGGGCTGTAATATTCTTTGGTATTGCCGATATATCTATCTGAGATTGATTTTTTGGGAATAGTTATTGACACGCGGTCTCGGGGTGGGGCTGACCTGGAGACCGACCAGGGAGTATATACTAAACATGGAAGTTTTTATAAGTTCATTAGTAAACGGCAACTTTATAAACAGTAGTGAGGGGTAAGATGAAAAGAATGTGCATGGCAGCGCTCGCTTTAGCGGCGCTTCTGACGATGACTTCATTTTCGCCGGCGTTCGCCCTGACCGACTATGTTTTCATTTCGGTCAATGGGGATACATCGGCGACCACGGCGGTTCAGGGAGACCAGATGAGCTGGGGCTCCAATTGCGCCGTCGGCGCTAATGTTCAATGGGAAATCTGGGCCGATTTGAATCTCAATTCCATCATTGAAGAAGGTTCCGATTATCTGGTGGTTTCTTATATTTCAGCCGATGGCGATACCGCCTCGGATGGTCCGCCGCCGGACAGCGACCCGCTGCCCGATGGGTGGTATATAACGATGCCCTTTGTTTTGGGAGTGGCGCCCACCAATTACATTTTCCGGGCGACCGACCTCTCGGACATGAGCGCCGCCGAAAGGGAGGTCCTGATGCAGGCTCTCAGTTCGCCGCCGAATCAAATCACCGGAACAGTGACGATGGAAGGGGTAACGCCGCCGGACAATCTTCTCGAAAACATCTGGGTTCAGGCGGAAAGCGATTCAATGGGATTCCAGCTCTGGTCGGCATTTACCGATAACACCGGCGCTTATGCTATTAATATTGGAGCCACCGGCAGCGGAATTACCTTTGACATATATCCCGGCAATGTCCAGGGATTTGTGACACCGCCGGAGCAGTATATCGTCGCCAACGGAGTTGTCAGTGGAGTTGATTTCGTTTATGGGGCGCCGGCTGACTCTGTCTATGGTTATGTGGTGGACCCCGATGACAATCCGATTGCGCCGGTGGAAGTCTGGTGCTCGCCGGTGGGAGGTTCCGGAGAGAAATATTACGCCAGTTATGACGGTTACTATGTCATCTATTTCACCTCGGCCGAACTGGGTGAGTGGTGGCTGGGCGTATCCGACAATATCGACCCTCAGTATATGGTGCCGCAGTCTTTTTATTTTGATAATTCTGTGCTGCACAGTTTTCAGCATGACCTGGTCTGCCCCCTGGCGGATACGGTCATTAATTTCACCATCACCGAAAGCGGCGGACTTCCCACTCACCAGTACCGGGTGCAGGCGTACTCAAGTGAAATTGGCGCCTACGGCAACAAAATCACCAATGCTGGAGATTCCGGGCTGTACCAGATTGGCGTTTCTTCCGACCAGAGCGCCGGTTACTTCGTGACGGTTTCTATGTGGGATGACTGGTATCCAATCCCGCCCGGTTATACAGTTATAGGAAATTATTCGGGAGTTATGCCCGGAGACACTGTCTCGTTCAGAGTGGTGGAAGGAAAACTGGTCTGCGGCAATGTTAATTTCGATTCTGGCGACGAAACAATTCCTTTTGACCAGGTTGATATCCGTCTTAACGGCGCCAACGGCAATTATATGGCTCATCCGGCGGGAGACGGAAGTTACCAGATTGCCGCCGACACCGGTTTCTATAATCATACGGCGTATGCCATATCCTATCTAAGCAGTCCGGGGACATATTCGTTTTATCTGAGTGATGATACCTGCGGATTCAGTTTCATTCTGAATAAACAGCATGAGCATATTGTCGGCCAGCTGACCGGGGT
>JBFMEF010000061.1 GCA_040753495.1 Candidatus Zixiibacteriota bacterium | reverse complement strand
GGGGTCGATTCCGCCGTAAATTCCAAACGGAGACGTGCAGATCTGTCAATTACCAGGAGTAAACATAAGCCGGGGTGGTTGTAAGTCTCAATCCGACCGTGTCAACGCCGTCAAGTACCGGCTGCACCTGGTATATGATGTACCTCTCCCCACCATTGAGCCACCCGCCGGTTACGTTTGACTTGGGATTATACATAATCCAGTTGCCGGTGGGGCGCCAGGACCAGGTGCCGTTGGGCGTATTTACTGTCGTGACCGGGTCATTAATCCCTTTGTAGTTGGATGGAATATTGGAGAGGTCATCGAAGGGGTTATGCACCGCAATCGGCTGGCCATCGACAAACTGCTTGGCGGTATATGTGGCGAGCGCCGATTCCAAACTGGCGACCATATTACTGACCGCCGCGATTTCTGCTTCTTTCGTAACGGAAAAGAGTTTGGGAATGGCAATGGCGGCAAGGATGCCCAGCACCACAATAATCACCACCAGCTCAATGAGAGTAAAACCGTGATTAGAATGACGTTTCATCATATCTATCCCCTCCCGGGAATCTAATGTTACTGTAATTCAGAATGAGATAGAGGTTGCTATCATATAATATTTTCGGAAAGAATTTGAATTGCTTGAATTAACAGAATGGCGGGAAAACGGCCGCTGTGCAAAAATTGCACAGCGGCAAAGTGCTTTTAATAGGCTTTGGCTGGCACCGACGTTTCGACCCCGCGCAGAATCTCGCCGGTGGTTGTGATATAGGCGAAGCCGAAGGCAAGGTTCAAGAGTGAAGCCAGATGCATCTCTTCGGTCACGCTGCCGGTGGCATCTGCCATAAAAAATACGCGATAGTCGCGATAGTAGGCATCACGCGCTGTCGATTCGCAGCACATATTGGTCATGATTCCGGTTATCACCAGGTCTTCGATTTTAAGACAACGAAGGATAGTCTCCAGGTCGGTGTTATAGAACGCGGAATAGCGATGTTTGAGTATTACCTTTTCATTCTTGAGAGGCGCAATCTCATCGGCGACCTCACTTTCGGGAGTCCCTTCGAGGCAGGCTCCCTCCCACCACCATTTCATAATGCCGGTATCGATGAAATCCGGATGATGAACATGCCGGGTATAGATTACCGGACGCCCCGCGGCGCGAAAAGCCGCAATCAGTTTTTGAATGTTGGGAATAATCGCCGGACCGCCGGCGGTAAAAGTTGGCGAAGATGGCTCAAGGAAGAATTTCTGCATATCTATGACCATCAGGGCGGCGCGCTCGGCAACCAGCGACATCTTGTGGGTATTAAAGGCGGCAATCTGCTTCAGCCAGTTCTCTGCTTTGAGATTGAGGTTCTCTTTGCTGACGTATAAATCCATGCTGAATTTCTCCTGCAATTCTCTCTAATGGTTATGAATGATAAAATAATACGGACAAAAATCTGGAGAGCAAAGCAATTTCTGCCGGATACATATATAAGGGGACGTCCCTGATTCTGAAAACAATGGGCTTTGGCTTCTGACCGATTATAAATAGGCTACTGCACGCCTTCCCACGGCAGATAGATTCTGTCAACACAAGCAGAGCCGGTAACCCCGGGAGTCAAATCGACCTGAAATTCTATCATTTCACCGTTGCCATACAAGGAATAATACTTCCGATTATCTATCCTAATTGTCCATAAACCGGGCGGCAAGGCGGCAATTCGATAATTCATGTTGTACAGGCAAAGACAGTCGCATCCACCGGACCCCCCCAGCGATTGCAGCTCCACAATATCAATGATATTCTCATAGAAATCGAAAATCGCGTAAAGGGAATCGGGACAGCAATTGAACAGGTCATTAAGATGCTCAATTGTCAGCACGGAATCCGCGGTATAATTGTAAACGACGCAGTCTTCCGTATAGACAGAATCGGATGTCTCCGAGGTAAGGCATCCTTCTCGCGAGAGCAGTTCTCCTACCGGCTGAGTCCCATATAGATTCCAGGGGTATGTGTCACGATAGATGCAATGGCTTCCGCTGGGCTGCTCTCTCAAGTCAATGGTTACATTTAATAGACTGTCGCCGACATTCAGTTCGGTAATTCTAATAAAATAAACTCCCGGTGGAATGGCGCTGATTTCAAATTGAACGTCGAAAAGGCAAAGGCAGGCGCAGGGACCCCATTCTCCGAATAGTTCCGCTTCGATAATGATTATAGTATCGCCGGAGATATAAAATGAAGCATCCGGTTCGGCGCAGCAGTTGAAACAGCCGTTCTGGTGTCTAATCCGGAGCGTATATCCATTGACATATTCCCATTGCAGGCAGTCCTCGGTTGCCGTCGCCTCCGCCGCTTTATAGTACGATTTGCACCCCGAATCTGAAATGACCGAACCTCCGGGACCGGACGACGGGCAATTAGGGGATGGTCCCTCCTTGTAAAGAGAGCTCAATAAGAAAACCGGGTCAAGAATATTGATTGATTGCGAATGGTTGACATCACAAAGGGCAAGGTTTTCCGGGCAGGGACCGTTCTTGTAAAGATAACTTATGAAGAAGGTGATATCATTCATATTGATAACCTGGTCACCATTGATATCGCCGCAGTTTTCAGCCGAAGAAGTAAGCGGAATCAAGCAAGGAAATACGACGAACGCTGCGAATATCATTCCGGCAGTCAAACCGAGGAAGCCTTTCGGATTCAATCGAAAAACCATATGGCGCCTCACTTTCAAGAAAATTTCTGAATCAGGATAGTCGTGGCGGGAAGTCGCGTTCCATAATAATCTATTTACCTACCCATTTTATGTCAAGAAGAATCGGGCTTATCTGCGGGTTGGACCGGCAGGAAGCCAATTATGCGACAAATTTCGCAACATCAGGGCGCTGATTAGGTTGCAGAACGGGAATATCAGAATTATATTGCGGGCAACAGGAATTCTAATTCTGGAGAGGATTGACGATGAAGATAACGGAGGCGCTTCAGCATGCCATAAAGGCGGAACGGCAGGGGCACGATTTCTATATGATGGCGGCTCATTCGACCGAGGATGACAAGGGAAAAAAGATTTTCGAGACGCTGGCAAAAGAGGAGCTCGACCATATGCACTTTCTTCATGGGCAGTTTGAGGCTATTTCCCGCTCCGGCAAGCCGGACCCGCAGCTCAAACTGGGAACGAAAATTGACCTGCAGGGGGCATTTCCGATATTTTCGGAAGGGATAAAAGCCCGGATTCATGGCGCCCACTATGAGATGACGGCGCTGTCTATCGGCATTCAGCTGGAACTCGATGCCATGAATTTCTATAAAGGGGAGGCTGACACCAACCCGGACCCGGTCATAAAAGGATTCTTTTTGGAGCTGGCGGAATGGGAGCGCGGACATTACCAGGCGCTTCTGAATCAGGAGACCTCCCTTAAAGAAGATTACTGGTCCGATGCCGGTTTTGCTCCGTTCTAAAAGAGCGGCCGGCGCTCAGTCATAGATTATCTGATTGACAGAAGTTTCTCAGGGGCAATATCCTATGCAAGAGTCAGAATATCTATCTTCATAAAACGGGAGAAACTGATGAACGAACTCGAATTTCTGCGGCATATGCTGGCAACATTGGCGTATCGGGCGGCAAAAACGATGCGGGGAGCGCCGGAGATATTTGCCGGTTTCAAACCGGGACCGACCACTCGCACGCCGCTGGAAGTCGTGGCGCATATGGGGGATCTGCTCGATTGGTCGCTCACCTTGATTCGAGGGCAGGGAAAGTGGGTGGCATCGGCGCCGCTGGATTGGGAAAGCGAAAAAGCCCGCTTCTTTGCCAGTCTGAAACGGTTTGATGACGCTCTTGCTTCCGGCGAACCGATTAAGATTGAAATGAAACGCCTGTTTCAAGGTCCTATTGCCGATGCCTTCACGCATACCGGTCAGCTGGCGATGCTTCGCCGCATGAGCGGCAACCCTATGAAAGGGGAAAGCTATGCCAGAGCCGATATCGTTACCGGACGGGTCGGCATCGAGCAGACTCCGGCCGAGCCGAAGTATGAATTCGATTGAAATATCTTTTCACTACTCTCGCTGGGGCGCTGGATTACCGATATCTATCATTCTATGATTTGGCGACAGAAACCTGCCATCATCAGAATTTTCCTTGCCAAACCGATATCAGAATGTATAAGGTTTAACTGAACGCTTAACTTCTATTTGGAGTGGTAGAAACAGATGTCCAAGTTTGACCTGAGAAATTCCATTGGCGTACGATTAATCATCATAGTCTTCATTACTGTCCTACTTTTGATACCCTCTTTTATGATTATGGTATTAATAACGGAGCGGCAGGAACGAAGAAACTCGGTTGCCGATGAAGTCAGCCGCAACTGGGGAGCCCGGCAGACCGTGGTCGGCCCGGTGCTCGATATCCCGATAAATTTCCCAAGCGCAAACAGCAGCGATAAGAGCGCCGGTCTGGTCTCCTATGCTCACTTTCTTCCTGAGCGGTTGGAAATAACCGGCGCCATGATGCCGGAGATCCGTAATCGGGGGATTTATGATGTTGTCGTTTATAACGGCGATATCGAAATCAAAGCGATTTTCAATGTCCCGCAATTTGACGGTCTGGCGGCAGATAAAGGAAAGGCAATGCTGGAGAACGCCGTGGTTACTCTGGGCATTTCCGATATGAAGGGTGTCAAGGAGCGGATACAGTTTCAATGGAATGGGGAGGTAAAAGAAGCCAATCCGGGACTGCCCAGTAGTGACCTCTTCTACTCCGGGGTGAGTGTTCCGGTTTCGATTAAAGAGGCGGATTCGGAATACAGTTTTGTCACCAGATTGAACCTGAATGGCAGTTTCGAACTGCTTTTCTCACCTATCGGAAAAGAGACTATGCTTCATCTGTCATCGCCCTGGCAAAATCCCAGCTTTACCGGCATCTACCTTCCCGATGAACGGAAGCTGGATGATAACGGATTCCAGGCTGACTGGCGGGTGCTGTATATAAGCCGCGACTTTCCTCAAAAATGGGTTGGCGGCGGCTATGACCTGAATAAATCGGCATTCGGGGTCAGTCTGTTGCAGCCGGTTGACCAGTACCAGCAGACCATGCGCACCGTGAAGTATTCGATTATGTTCATCGCTCTTACTTTTCTGACTTTCTTTGTCATTGAGATTCGGAGTTTGAATCCGATTCATCCGATTCAATATCTTCTCGTCGGGCTGGCGCTTCTCATCTTCTACTCATTGCTATTGTCTCTGTCGGAATATATCTCTTTTGGATACGCCTATCTGCTCGCCGGCGCGGCGATTGTGATATTGATAACGGCATATTCTACAAGTTTTCTTGCTGACCGCAGGCGCGCGCTTATCGTTGCCGGTGTCATGGCTATCCTGTACGGATATCTTTATATTATTCTGCAGTTGCAGGATTATGCGCTCTTGATGGGCACCATCATTCTTTTTGTGGCTTTGGCGTTATTGATGTTCCTGACCCGAAAGATTGACTGGTTCGGCACGCTGGAGCAGAAGAGGTAGGGCAGGAGCCCCGCCTTCAGCGGGGCGCTCCTGCCAGAATCGACCATTTATGGTCGGTCAAGGTGGGTTAGGATGGCACGAGCCGCCGAGGGAACGGCTAATAGGGCTCGTGCCCTACTTTAATTACTCGGCAGTCGAAACCATCCCACCTTCGGCGGATTTTCGACCTCAGGTTAAGGATTCCCTGCCTCATTCTTCCTTCCCAAGCGGGAATACTGTCCATTGACCTGCAATGATATCTTTCAATACCGGCGCCATCCAATCATACTGTTGATGCTTTTCCAGAAATTCGTCTGCTCTGAAACTGCTGTCGCAAGGATGACCCCATTTTGCCCAAATCTGCCAGCTCTTCGCCATCTCTGAAGTCACCACTTTGCCATCAAATGCGCCTGCCGGATAATAAGGCAGCGAAATGCTAGGGACTTTGCCATCATTCAGTTCAATGTGACCGCAAATGGTTCTGTTACCAGGTCTATCTACTTCAAGGTAGGTATCATAATGGTCTGCCAACATTTGCTTAGCCAGTGCAACATCAATTGATCCTTCATATTCATTCATCAAGCGATTCCAGCGAACCCGCCTTGCTACAATGTTATCCCGAATATCATCAAAAATGCCATCTGATTCACCATGCAGAATCTGAGGATTAGAAGTAACATTAGAGCCAGCATAGTATCCATCAGCGGTCTTTTCCAGGCTGTGAAATTTGAGGCCGAGCTCCAGTCGAGCAATCTCGTTGGTATTGATATCTCCGAGCAACCAGGAATTGGCATAGGCTCCACTATTTTTTTCAATCAGAGTATTCGCCCATTCATCGATACTATTGGCATACTGCATCGCTTTACGGGCTCTTTCGAAAATCGGTGTGCCTGATGTATCATATCCCTTGAATCCGCCGATTGTGGTTTCTGTCCCTATTAAACCTGCTCCGGTAATGAAAAAATCGGAACCGCTGTAAATCAGGGGACCCCAGGCCTGCATGAGAATACGGTGTCCTTCTTCCGGCACTAAGTCAACTATTACATTGAAGAATTTAGCCTCGGGATACCCACACCAGGAGTTGTGAGCCATCACGATTTTGCCGTCACGGGTCTGTTTTCCTGTAGCTATAAAGGCGCTGCACCCCGGGCCTCCGTCTTTCTTAATGACCTCATCTTTGACTGATGGCCACCAGTACCATTTGAGGTCGATAAACCCGTTCAGAAACAGTATTTCATCGAACGTGATTGCCTGCCCGGCACGGTCCGCTCCCGCAACCATACCTTGCATCTCTTCGATATATTCGCCAGACACTTTGTCTCTGAATAACTCGGTAGCCTTTTTTACAAAGAAATCATAATCTTGAGAGGTAGTGTATTTTATCAGAATCTTTTCCGCTTGGCAAAAATCAAAGATTTCTTTGGCGGTCAAATATCCCCGCTGGAAGCCAATTTCAAAGGGACTTCCCTCAAGATGCAAAAATGTCCAGCCGTTCTTGTCAATACGATACCCTTTACTAAGGTATCCCCGTTCTTCTTTGCTCAGCGTCGATTGTTGTGCGAAAACCTGAAGAAAAGGCAGTAGAAAGAACAGAATTAGATTGAGTAATGCCTTTCTCACACGACCCTCTTTTCCTTGAATTGTTTGATGATACATCAATATCGTCAGGTTGCATCATGCAGTCAAGCAAAATATGGTTTGCTTCCCCCCGCCGTCAGGAGTCTCTCCTGACGGAGTCTCTGCTCAAGAGGCCCCGGAAATGATTCATCACTAGAATCGAATAGTCTTTGTATTTTCTCCCATAGGTCCGTCGAAAAATATCTGAAAATCTTCCACTCCGGTATTACTATTCTTGGCATAAAATGCTACATAGTGTTTATCCATCAGCGCGTATTCAGCTTCTGTAGCCGTGCCGGCAGCTCCTTTATCTCTTAAGAGAGCGGCCTTTCTATCAGTAAACACGAATATATAGGCGTATCTATCGTTTCTGCACTTTTCCCTCAGGATACTGGCCAAATTCGATAAGTCTGCTTCATTGAAGTGCTTGCGGTCAATCAATATAACCCTGCCCGTTCCTCCTGCTGGTATCTGCCAGCTCTGAACAGTCTCAAATTCTATCGGTGGTGACGTCGTTACTTCCTTAATGTCTTTCTGGATCTTGTCTTGTGGTCTATTTGTCCTAGCTGCCGTCCCGTCAACTGTGTTCTGCTTATCAGCGTTGCGATTACAAGAAAGAGTGAAAGGGATTAGAGCAACGAGAATGATCAAGTACGTATTTCTAGTTATGTGGTGCATTTGAAATTTTGCCTTGACATAAATAGAGTAAAATTGTTCGCAAAATGTCAAATAAAAAACCCTCTTCTTCAAGAGGGTTTTTTAATTACTCCCGGCGGCCTTCTACTCTCCCACCCGATCGCCCGGGCAGTACCATCGACGCTAGAGGGCTTAACTTCTGTGTTCGGAATGGGAACAGGTGTTTCCCCTCCGCCATCACCACCGGAAAATTTATTAACAGCATATTGAAAGCGTCAGGACTTGCGGGCATCCTTCAACTGGTTGCGCAGAAGAGTCTTAAGGCAATCAGCTGAGGGAGAAAATTTATCGATCAAGTCGCACGGCTTATTAGTATCACTAGACTCAACACCTTACGGTGCTTACATCAGTGACCTATCAACCTGGTAATCTTCCAGGAGCCTTCAGTACCTTACGGTAGGGATACCTAATCTTGGGGTGGGCTTGGCGCTTATATGCTTTCAGCGCTTATCCCTTCCCGACACAGCTACCCTGCGGTGCCGCGGGCGCGACAACAGGTGCACTGGCGGTCGGTCCAACCTGGTCCTCTCGTACTAAGGTCAGCTCCCCTCAAGTATCCTGCGCTCGTATCAGATAGGGACCGAACTGTCTCACGACGTTCTAAACCCAGCTCACGTACCGCTTTAATTGGCGAACAGCCAAACCCTTGGGACCTTCTTCAGCCCCAGGATGCGATGAGCCGACATCGAGGTGCCAAACCGCATCGTCGATATGAACTCTCGGATGCGATAAGCCTGTTATCCCCAGAGTACCTTTTATCCGTTGAGCGACGGCATTTCCATACACAACCGCCGGATCACTAAAGCCTGCTTTCGCACCTGCTCGACTAGTAGGTCTCGCAGTTAAGCTCCCTTGTGCTTTTACACTCTACAGCCGATTACCACCCGGCTTGAGGGAACCTTTGCACACCTCCGTTACACTTTTGGAGGTAACCGCCCCAGTTAAACTACCCGCCTGGCAATGTTCCTTGACCTGTTTCAAGGCCTAAGGTTAGATATCCGATAAGATAAGGGTGGTATTTCAACGGTGGCTCCACCGATCCTAGCGGACCAGCTTCAAAGCCTCCCACCTATCCTACACATACCTGACCAAATACCAATGCCAGGGTATAGTAAAGGTTCACGGGGTCTTTCCGTCCCGATACGAGTAAGCGGCATCTTCACCGCTGCTACAGTTTCGCCGAGTCCCATGTTGAGACAGCGCCGTAATTGTTACACCATTCGTGCAGGTCGGAATTTACCCGACAAGGAATTTCGCTACCTTAGGACCGTTATAGTTACGGCCGCCGTTTACTGGGGCTTCGATTCGAAGCTTCGCCGCGGTTAAGCAGCTGACCTCTCCTCTTAACCTTCCAGCACCGGGCAGGTGTCAGTCCCTATACATCGCCTTTTGAGGCTTAGCAGAGACATGGGTTTTTAGTAAACAGTCACCACGGCCTCTTCTCTGTGGCCGCTTTGGGCTCAACGGGCGAACCGTCTCACCTACTCACGGCACCCCTTATCCCGAAGTTACGGGGTCAATTTGCCGAGTTCCTTAACATGGGTTAGCTCGCGCACCTTAGGATATTCTCCTCACCTACCTGTGGCGGTTTGCGGTACGGTCGGCAGAATAACTTCCATAGAGGCTTTTCTTGGCAGCATGATTAAGGTCAGTTTATGGGCCGAAGCCCTCCCCATCACCTCTCGATGTTAGGAGCGTGGATTTCCCTGCGCTCCCCATCTACAGGCTTAGATCCCGAAGACCGTCTCGGGACTGACCGTCACTTCTGCGTCACCCCATAGGTATAACGCAACTCTACCGGTACAGGAATATTCAACCTGTTTTCCATCGCCTACGCCTTTCGGCCTCGGCTTAGGGACCGACTAACCCTGGGCGGACGAACCTTCCCCAGGAATCCTTAGGTTTTCGGTGGGCAGGATTCTCGCCTGCCTTCTCGCTACTCGTTCCGACATAATCTCTTCTGTACCGTCCAGCCCATCTCGCGATGAACCTTCAGTCGTTACAGAATGCTCCCCTACCACTCCCCGCAGGCGAACCTGCGAAGAATCCGCGGCTTCGGTGCCGTGCATAGTCCCATACATTTTCGGCGCAAGGCCACTAGACTAGTGAGCAGTTACGCACTCTTTAAATGATGGCTGCTTCTAAGCCAACATCCTAGCTGTTTAAGTAACCTCACTTCCTTTGACACTTAGCACGACTTGGGGACCTTAGCCGGCGGTCTGGGTTGTTTCCCTTTTGGCAATGAAGCTTATCCCCCACTGCCTGACTCCCGAGAAACAAGTAACGGCATTCGGAGTTTGATTGGGGTCGGTAGCCTTGTGGGGCCCCTAGCCCATTCAGTGCTCTACCTCCGTTACTCTATTACTCGAGGCTAGCCCTAAAGCTATTTCGAGGAGAACCAGCTATTTCCAGGTTTGATTGGCCTTTCACCCCTATGCACAGTTCATCGCCTAACTTTTCAACGTTAGTGCGTTCGGACCTCCATCTCGTGTTACCGAGATTTCATCCTGACCATGCATAGATCACCTGGCTTCGGGCCTACTCCCTGCCACTAATACGCCCATTTCAGACTTGCTTTCGCTACGGATCCGCCAGTGTTTGGCTTATCCTTGCGACAGAGAAGTAACTCGTCGGATCATTATTCAATAGGCACGCCGTCAGTCCGGAGCCTCCGAAGAGACTCCCTTCCTCCGACCGCTTGTAAGCATTCGGTTTCAGGTACTATTTCACTCCCCTCCCGGGGTTCTTTTCACCTTTCCCTCGCGGTACTCGTCCACTATCGGTCACGGGTTAGTATTTAGCCTTACCTGATGGTCCAGGCAGATTCACACGGACCTCCACGTAATCCGTGATACTTGGGAGTTCGAAAAGAAGCCGTCAGCCTTTCACTTACGGGGCTTTCACCCGGTATCGCTAACCGTTCCAGGTTATTCAGTTAGACAGACGGTTTGTAACTTCCCGGCCCGACTGCATTCGGACCGCATTCGAATCCCGCAACACCGGCAGCGCAACGCAAGCAGACTTTAACGCGCCGACCGGTTTAGGCTGTTCCCCGTTCGCTCGTCGCTACTGGGAGAATCGCTTTTGCTTTCTCTTCCTGATGGTACTGAGATATTTCAGTTCCCATCGTTCGCCTCGAACGCCTATGTATTCAGCGCCCGATATCCGTCAATGACGACGGATGGGTTGTCCCATTCGGAAATCCTCGCCTCAAAGGTTGTTTGCACCTAGGCGGGGCTTATCGCAGCTTACCACGTCCTTCATCGCCTTCCCGTGCCAAGGCATCCACCAAATGCTCTTAGTAACTTGATCGAAACCTTTCTCGAAGATTATCTAAGAATACTTCTGTGCAACCAGTTGTAAGATGCCCGCATGTCAATTGGAAAGATTGACATGACGCTAACAATATGAAGTTGTCAAAGAGCAAATCTATTTAACAAAATAGAATTTCTGCTATTCTGGAGATGACCGGGGTCGAACCGGCGACCTGTGGCTTGCAAAGCCACCGCTCTCCCAACTGAGCTACATCCCCGATTAATCTGGGCCTAAGTGGAGTTGAACCACTGACCTCGCGCTTATCAGGCGCGCGCTCTAACCAACTGAGCTATAGGCCCGCAGTTAAATCTTTAGCCGCTTGAGGCCCAAAAATTTATCAAGATAGTAAGTGCCGCCAGGACAATTTCTCTGGCGCCGATAATGTGACGACCTAAGCCTCGCCGCCTCCTTTAAGGGACGGGAGACCTAACTCCTTAGAAAGGAGGTGATCCAGCCACAGCTTCCGCTACGGCTACCTTGTTACGACTTAGCCCCAGTCATCGGTTTCACCTTAGGCGTCGCCCTCCTTGCGGTTAGGCAAACGACTTCGGGTGCTCCCAACTTCCGTGGCTTGACGGGCGGTGTGTACAAGGCCCGGGAACGTATTCACCGCGACCTGCTGATTCGCGATTACTAGCGATTCCACCTTCATGGAGTCGAGTTGCAGACTCCAATCTGAACTGAGACCGGTTTTAGGGATTAGCTCCACCTCGCGGTCTTGCTACCTTCTGTACCGGCCATTGTAGTACGTGTGTAGCCCTGGATGTAAGGGCCATGAGGACTTGACGTCATCCCCACCTTCCTCCAGCTTATCACCGGCAGTCTCCTTAGAGTTCCCAGCATTACCTGATGGCAACTAAGGACGAGGGTTGCGCTCGTTGCGGGACTTAACCCAACACCTCACGGCACGAGCTGACGACAGCCATGCAGCACCTGTTCACCGGCCCCCGAAGGGGAAGCGACCTTTCAGCCGCGGTCCGGTGTATGTCAAACCCAGGTAAGGTTCTTCGCGTTGCCTCGAATTGAACCACATACTCCACCGCTTGTGCGGGCCCCCGTCAATTCTTTTGAGTTTCAACCTTGCGATCGTACTCCCCAGGCGGGGCACTTAATGCGTTAGCTGCGGCACTGAGGGGGTCGATACCCTCAACACCTAGTGCCCATCGTTTACAGCCAGGACTACCAGGGTATCTAATCCTGTTTGCTCCCCTGGCTTTCGCGCCTCAGCGTCAGTATCGGTCCAGAAAGCCGCCTTCGCCACCGGTGTTCTTCCAGATATCTACGCATGTCACCGCTACACCTGGAATTCCGCTTTCCTCTCCCGTACTCAAGATTTGCAGTATCGGATGCAGGCCCCGAGTTAAGCTTGGGGTTTTCACATCCGACTTGAAAATCCGCCTGCACGCCCTTTACGCCCAGTAAATCCGAACAACGCTCGTTCCCCCCGTATTACCGCGGCTGCTGGCACGGAGTTGGCCGGAACTTCCTCTGCGGGTACCGTCAGGACTGAAGCAGTTACTCTTCAGTCGGTTCTTCCCCACTGACAGGGTTTTACACTCCAAAGAGCTTCGTCACCCACGCGGCGTTGCTGCGTCAGACTTTCGTCCATTGCGCAATATTCCCTACTGCTGCCTCCCGTAGGAGTCTGGGCCGTATCTCAGTCCCAGTGTGGCCGATCACCCTCTCAGGCCGGCTATCCATCGTAGCCTTGGTGGGCCATTACCCCGCCAACAAGCTAATGGAGCGCGGGCTCATCTCCAAGCAACAGGTTGCCCCGTCTTTGAGCCCCAAGCGATGCCGCTCAGGGTTGTTATCCGGTATTAGACCCCCTTTCGAAGGCTTATCCCAGGCTTGAAGGCAGATTGCCCACGTGTTACTCACCCGTTCGCCGCTTTACTCGCTCCCTTGCGGGAACTTTCTCGCACGACTTGCATGTATTAAGCACGCCGCCAGCGTTCGTTCTGAGCCAGGATCAAACTCTCCGTAAATATTCAATGCATTTTATTGCGAATTGAAACTACGAAGGCTCGTCCTACGAAACACTTCGTTATTCGATTTACATTTCTGATCTCAAAGTATGTCTTATGACACAAAGAGACCCACACTACCGGCAAGAAATCATTCTTGCACGGCACTTACTATTTAGTTTTCAAAGAGCAATTTCGACAAAAAAACTGCCTCGTAAAGCAGGCAGGAAAGGATAATAACCACTATTACTACCCTTGTCAAGGGAAAAATTGGTTAATTTCCAAATTATTTTCGCTCGTCAATATATATAACGTCTCTTAAGCCTCAGGGTTCCCGTTTTTCCAAACCATTATGCCAATTCTTTTATCGACCAAAATTGCCCAAACTGTTGTTCTTCTCTATGGCTTTCGCGCCGAGATGTGTGCCGAGACAATATACTCTTCCAGCCCCGAGCCGGGGAACCACTCCTTAATCATCTGGCTGCTTCTGGGGTCGGGGGTTATCTGGATATCAACAAACCCGGACGTTTTCAGGATTTCGAAAAGGTCGTCAATTAATGCCGCGCCGGAGACGCAAGCGGCAAACGCCTCGAGATTCCTGCGCCATTCGTCGCTGAGCGGTTTAAAAGCAACGATATCGGAAATAGAAATTTCCCCCCCCGGTTTGAGAACGCGGAAGGCTTCGGCGTAAACCTGTCTCTTACTGGGCGATAAATTTATAACACAGTTGGAGATAATCAGATTCACCGAGTCGCTTGCCACCGGAAGAGCCTCAATATCACCGAGACGAAATTCCACATTCTTATAGCCGGCCGCCTCGGCGTTGCGCCGGGCACGGGTAATCATTTCCGGAGTCATATCGACACCAATCACTTTCCCCAGGGGACCTACTTTCTTCGAGGCGATAAAACAATCAATACCGCCCCCGCTTCCGAGGTCCAAGATAGTATCCCCTTCTTTAATCTTAGCCAGCCCCAGCGGATTGCCGCAACCGAGTCCCAGGTCAGCCCCATCAGGAATCTGGCTGATTTCATCCGGGCGATACCCTATCTTCTCTGAAATCTGGGTCAGGGATTCCCCGGGACCGCAGCAGGGTGAACTGCCGCTTCCACAGCAACCGGAGGCATTAACAGCAACTTTGCTGTAATGTTCTTTCACAACTTTTTTGAGTTCATCGTTCTGAGAGGTATTCATATTTTTCTCCTTGTAAGGTTTTCTCATTCTCACCTCAAAGGACGTGATGTCTCAAAAAAGGACGCAAAAAATCCTCATTTTTCCGGAGCGCAGCCTGATTTGCAGCAACTGCAATTAGGCTGGTAGCCGATAATATGTTTGCGGGCATCAAGTTCAAAATGACAGCATTCCAGAAGCATCTCTTTTAACATACCCCTCGCTCGTTGCACGCGGGATTTCGCGCCGGACAATGAAATCCCCTCTTTCGCCGCCAATTCTTTTTGCGACAACCCCTCGAATTCGGTTTGAATTATTGCCCGGCGGTACGGCTCCGGTAGAATTTCGACAAGATATTTCATGTACGAAAGGATTTGGTCGGAAGGCTCCGCCCCAGTGTTCTCTTCGCTGGCAGGCAGGGTATCATCGAATTCGGTCGTCAAACGGGAAGAGCGATAATGGTCATTAATGGCGTTGCGGGCGACTTTGAATATCCAGGCGGCGAGACGTTCTTCATCATTGAGAGAATCAAGATGAGAGTGGATTTTGAGGAGAACCTCTTGAAAGATATCGTCGGCGGCATCACTGTCCTTGACAGCGCCGCGGATGAATTTTCGCAGAGCCTCGCTGAAGCGATTATATATCTCGGTAAAGTCGCGGTTCATTTTATTCCTTTTGCGCGCGCCAATGGCGGTATATATTAAAGCGTATCTGTAGGAAAAGGCAAGTGATATAGATGTGCAGCAGAGGATATAAGAGACTTTTTAAAGTTGACCTGGGACGCACCGATTATTTGCAAGCCTGGGAACTTCAAAAAAAATTAGTCGCCTTGCGCCGCCAAAGCCGTGTTCCCGATATGCTCTTGATAACCGAGCATGAGCCGGTCATAACAATGGGACGCGGCACCGACCGGAGCAATCTTCTGGCTACCGAAGAGCAATTGAAGCGAAAAGGAGTCAGTCTGCATGAAATCGAGCGCGGCGGCGATATTACGTTTCATGGTCCGGGGCAAACGGTTATCTACCCGATTGTTGATTTGACCTGTCGAGGCAAAGACCTCCACAAATATCTTCGCGACCTGGAGAACTGGCTGATTGCAAGTCTCGGGGAGATAGGACTCAAGGCTGGAACCAAGAAAGGGCTGACCGGGGTCTGGGTCGATGACTGCAAGGTTGCCGCCATTGGCGTGGCTGTTTCCCGTTGGGTTACCTACCACGGCGCAGCGTTGAATGTCAATACCGACCTGGACTACTTTAGACTTATAAATCCCTGCGGAATAACCGCATACCCGGTGGGGTCGCTTCGCAAGCTGCTGGCTCGAGAGATTGATATGGGCAAAGTTAATGAGGTTTTGTCGCAGAATTTTGCCTCAATGTTTTATTACGAGATGGAACAGCTGAAAGATATTGATTCTATTCTGATGGAAGAAATGAAAGTATGAGCCCCAGAAAAATGGAATTGACCCCGCCGCAGATAATGGAGTATATCACAAAAGTCTCTCCACATGACGACAGAAATCTCCAGGCAATGGAAAAATACGCCAGGAAAAACGACTTCCCGATTATCGGACCTGTCGTGGGAAGATTTTTGTCCCAAATGGCGCGTCTGATGGGGGCGACTCAGATATTCGAAATGGGGTCAGGATACGGGTATTCGGCATACTGGTTTGCGACCGGAATGAGACCGGGAGGAAGAATTATCTGCACCGACGGTTCCGAAGAAAACCGGACTAAGGCGGAGAAGAATTTTGCCGCCGGTCAATTTGATATCAGGCTGGAATATCATGTGGGGGACGCCATCGAGATTCTTGAGAAATTCAAAGGACCGTTCGATATCATTCTCAACGATATCGACAAAGAAGACTACCCGCGGACTATTCCCCTGGCCGCGGAACGTCTTCGGAACGGCGGCCTGTTCATCACTGACAATACCCTCTGGTCTGGAAGAATTTTGAGCAAAAGCCCCGATAAGCCGACCAAAGCGATTCTTAAATTCAATAAGATGCTGATGGCATCAAAGGAATTCCATCCGGCGATACTGCCAATCAGGGACGGCTTAGGTTTTGCCATCAAGATATAAAGCCGCAGCGATGCCGCTCAGGAACCCCAGCGGCTGATGGTCTTAAAAGCTACTCCCACTCCGATATAATACTGGAAATACTGGGGATGCACCGTCTCGGAGCCTTCACCCAGTTGCTGCGGCAGAGAGAAACTCTTCAGATACCGCACTCCCAGGTCAATAGACCAGGCATTGGCGAAATTCAGGTCCACCCCGGCGGTTATATCCCAGCCAAAAACCGACTTGGTGACAGTAGCGTAATCCTGACGGATTTCATTGTCAGGGTCGGCGTCATTGGGAATGACGACATCAGTATTAATGCTGTATATCACAAGGGCGATATTGGAGCCAATATGAGGCCGAATAAATCCGCGCCCGTGGCCCCCAACCTGTCCCCCCAGAAAGATGCGGTAGTAATTTTGTGAGGTCTACTGCTCGGTCCGAAGTCCGGTAGTGCCATCAATAAACACCCGGTCGCGCGACATCAGATTGATAACCTCAAATCCACCGGTGCCGGCAAAGAAATTCGCCAGCTGCGGAAAGGGGGCAACAATATGAATTCCGCCGCCCCATCCCGGTTTTGAGAAATTCTGGGCATCTTCCCCGTCCGGCTCCATCCGGATACCATATATACCGACCTTTCCCCCGGACTCGGCGGTCTGCGGCAGGATTATAACCGCCGATATCAGAAGAAAAAGAAGAATTCTAAACATCTCTTCACTCCTCCGCGCTATAAAGTGACAGGCGGCATTCCGTCCCGATAATTCAAACTTAATTACCTGGGCAGTCAGGCACCGTTGCCTGACAGACTTTCAATGTTAAAACCGTTCAAACGGGATTAATTGCCGCTCAGAAAAATCAATTCGTCCCCTTCATCATATAAAAAACTTCCTGCGCTTTCTTCTGGTTGTATTCAAACGCAAGGCTCTTATAGTTGATAACATCAACTATCGTTCCAATGAGACAGATACCGGCGGTGAAGAGGTAAAGAAGCCCCATTCCAATCTGTTCGAGGAAGAAACGATGAATCCCGGCAAAGCCGATAAAGCCGAGGAGACAGAGCAGCAGAACAGTCTGGGGGTCTTTGCGCCGGGCGCGATAGACGGCGGCAAACTTGCGGGCGGTGTCTTCATCAACATTTTTCAAGAGACCGCTGACGTAGAGCATCTCGTCGCCCTGCAGTTCCGGCAGAATCTGAAAGAGGTCAGACATGATTAACTCCTATTCTGTGGTTAGAATTTTCGACCGATTTGTTAAACAGCGCCATAATCCTGAAACATATGACAAACACAAAGAAAACAGCCAGCGGATGGGTCATAAACGATGCCGTCAGGTCGCCCCGGTACAACAGCACCAACGCCCGACCCAAACCGCAACCCGGGCAGAAATCAATTCCCAGGCTATGAAACAGACAAAAATCCAGGGACATTTTTTCATAGGGGTTGATAAACAGCGGGGCAGCCAGGGCTGCGCACCAGAAAATCAACTCCAGTTTGACTCTTGCGGCAATCTTTCTGACCAGATTTCCCACTCTTATCGCACCAGATTTCATTTGATACTATTTACGAAAAGAGAATAACGACAGTTTCAATATTGCAGGCAAGGAGATAGTTGGCAAAATGCAATAGAGTTTTTGGCAAATGCCCGATACCGCCGGGGAATCCGCCGCGGCGGACTGACAGAACGCCGGGAATTGAAAATGCCCGAGCATTCTATCCCCGCACAAAGTGCGGCAATTCAAACGGGATTTCCATCGAGAATTCGACCAATCCTTTGAACTTCTCCCCCTCAAACCACGGCGCCTGGTATATCATTTTCTTGACACCATCTTTTTCTATTGTATAGGCATTTGGCTGCCGGGTATGGAATAGATTTTTCAGCTTGGTCCGGGACGGTTCCGGATGGCAGTCGAACAGGCTGGCGCCGATGAGCGCCGCGCCGCCATCCTTGGCAAAGATCGTCTTTGATTTCTCATTCATATATATGATGATGCCGTTTTCATCGCAGATAGTAATGGCGGCGGCGAGTTGGTCGGGCCAGGTGATAAAATTCAAAAGATACCTCGGAGTTTAAGTAATAATGTTCCCGAATATATAATTAACGATGGAGAAATCACATTTAAAAAAGCCGACATCACCCGTGTTTCAACCTGTAAACTTCCCGGGTCAAGAACGGGCAGGAATGGATTCCTGCCCGCGCAGGTGAAGCAAAAATTGCCGCAATAAAAAAGGTCGAAACCGCCGGGGTTCCGACCTATAAAATTAAGCCGATGTACAAATCAATTAATTATATGCAGCGCCTTTTTATGGACATTCAGTCCCGCTTCCATCATCGCCTCCGAAAGCGTCGGATGAATCGCCATAATATGCCCCAGGTCCTCGGCGGTACCGTCAAACTCAATCAGCGCCGTTCCGGCATAAAGAATATCGCCGGCGTGCGGACCAAAAATATGAATTCCCAAAATCTCATCGGTCTCGGCATCGGCAATCACCTTGGCAAAACCATCAAGCGCAAGAGTAGCAATGGCTTTTCCCAGGGCGCGATAGTTGAACTTTCCCGTTTTGATTTTTCGCCCGGCGGCAACCGCCTCTTTCTCGGTCATCCCGATTCCGGCGATCTCCGGGTCGGTGAAAACGGCGTATGGCACATATTTCCAGTCGGCTCCCATCGAGGAACCGGCTATCGCCTCTACCGCGGCGACTCCTTCATGTGATGCCTTGTGCGCCAGAAGCAACCCGCCGGCGACATCGCCGATAGCAAAAATATTGCTCACATTTGAGCGCATATTCTTATCGACTAACACAAACCCTCTGGAATCGGTCTTGACGCCTGCCTTCTCCAGGTTGAGCCCGGAAGTGTTCGGCTTCATTCCAGCCGCCACCAGGACCATATCGAAGGTAAAAGTCTTCTTCCCCTGCGGCGTCTCAACTTCGACATTAATCCTGTCGCCGTTTTTCTTCGAGGCGACTACCTTCGATGACGTGAAAATCTCCATCCCCTGCTTTTTCAGCTCCCGTTCCGACGCTTTCGAGATATCCTGGTCCAGGGTGGGAAGAACGGCATCAAGAAGCTCGATGAGAGTAACCTTAGCGCCAAGTGTATTATAGACTGTCGCCATCTCCACCCCGATCGGTCCGGCCCCAATTACTCCCATTGTCTGCGGCACCCGCGGAATATTTATCGATTCCCGCGCTCCGATGACAGTCTTGCCGTCGGTTTTTATCATCGGAAGTTCCATCGGCGTCGTCCCGGTGGCAATTATGAAGTACTCGGCTTCGATACGAGTCTTGGTCGTATCTTTAATTACCTCGATTTCTTTGGAAGAAATAAATGATGCGGTGCCGTCATACACCTTGACCCCGCCTTTGTCCAGAAGAAGTTTCACGCCGCCGGTGAGACGTTTGACGGTTTCATCTTTATGCTTACGAAGTTTTTCCAGGTCGATATCGACATTGCTTGCCTTCAAACCAATCTTTTCAGAAGCAAGGACTGTCCGCTTCAATTCTGTTACGTAGAGAAGCGCCTTGGACGGAATACATCCCCAGTTCAGGCAGACCCCGCCGACATATTCTCTTTCCACGATGGCGGTCTTAATGCCCAGTTGCGCCGCGCGGATAGCGGCGACATACCCCCCGGGACCTGCCCCGATGACGACCAGTTTATATTTGTCAGCCATATTACACCTTCATGAACCAAGGGCACAGTCTCACTATGCCCTGCAATTATTAAACAACTCCCAGAATCCAGGAATCAGGGTCTTCCAGATATTCAATCATGCGGCGGAGGAACTGCACCGCATATCCTCCGTCAATGACACGATGGTCAAAGGAAAGCCCGAAGTTGAGAATGGGGCGGATGACTATCTGCCCATCGCGCACTACCGGCTTATCGACAATCTTATGAACGCCGAGAATCGCCACCTGGGGGTGGGCAATTATCGGAGTCGAACCGAGCGCGCCCATGCCGCCGGCATTGGTTATCGAGATTGTCCCGCCGGTAATTTCGCCCATGCTCAGCTTATCGGCATTGGCTTTCTCCGCCAGCTCCCGCATCTCTTTGGCTATCTGAAGAATCGATTTCTGCTCGCAATGTTTGATGACCGGAACGATGAGGGAATTATCGCGGGCAACCGCCATCCCGATATTGAAATATTTCTTGACGCGCAGAACATCTTTCTCGAAAGTGGAATTGATCCAGGGGAAATCTTTCGCCGCAAAAATAATCGCTTTGGCGATAAACGGCATATAGGTGATGCGCACCCCATGCTTCTTCTCAATCTTATCGACATGTTTCTGGCGCCAGTCGCGGATTGCGCTCATATCGCATTCGTCAAAGGTTGTAACATGCGGAATCGTGAAGGCCGATTTGACCATATGCTCGGCGATTACTTTCCGTACCCCCGTAATAGGAATGACCTCCTCCGGCTCGGCATCGGGGAAAACAAAATCAGGTTTCTTGATATCGACCAGATGGCGGCTGTTGATATACTTGATGACATCTTCCTTGCTGACCCGTCCCCCTTTTCCGGTGCCGCGAAGCTTGCGCAGGTCAATAAAATGCTCTCTGGCAAGGCGACGAACGATAGGAGAAGATTTTACCGCTTTGATGCCGGCTTCGATGGCATCTTTATCGGCATGAATCCCCATCTGCTCGTGGTGCGCGACGGTGCCGACAAATTCCTCGGGCGGTTCTTTTACATCCTGTTCGGCCGGAATCGCCTCTTTGCCGCTGTCCGGCAGAACCTGAAAGGCTTTCGATTCGGTAGCGGTTCCCTCGATTTCCATTATGGCAATCTCGGCCCCTATCTGTACCACCGTGTCCGGGGGAACTAAGTGCTTTTTCATGACGCCGTTGTGCGGCGAGGGGATTTCGACATTTATCTTGTCGGTCATGATTTCCACAATCGGGTCATCGACCTTAATCTTATCTCCCTCATTTTTCAGCCACTTGACGATAGTTCCTTCAACGACCGATTCGCCCAGCGGAGGAACGACAACTTTATATTCCATTTTCAATCTCCCTCAATATTCCAGAACTTTTCTAACGGCACGGACTATCTTTTCGGCATTGGGCAGGAAAAAATGCTCCAGCGGCGGCGCAAAGGGAAGCATCGGCACATCCAGACCGCAAACGCGGGTCACCGGGGCATCAAGATAATCAAAAATCTCCTCGGTGATGGAGGCGGAGACCTCCGCCATGACCCCTCCGGTTTTGGAATTCTCCTGGACAAGAACTACGCGCGAGGTCTTTTTCACCGACTCGAATATGGTCTCGCGGTCCCAGGGGAGGAGACTGCGCATATCAATCAACTCCACCGACACCCCTTCTTTTTCAAGAATATTTGCCGCCTCCAGCGATTTGTGGCACATTAGACCGTAGGCGACGATAGTTATATCCTTCCCTTCCCGGCGCACGGCCGCCTTGCCGATAGGAACGGTGAAATCATCTTCAGGAATCTCTTCCTTTACGGAGCGGTAGAGACGTTTGTGCTCAAAGTAGATTACCGGGTCTTCGCCGCGTATGGCTGACTTAAGAAGCCCCTTGGCGTCATAGGGCGTCGACGGCATCACCACGATTAACCCTGGCTGGGAAAAGAACCATTGCTCGTTAATCTGGGAATGATAAAGCCCGCCGCCAACTTCTCCGCCGCAGCAAACACGAACCGTCATCGGACAGGTCCATTGCCCGCCGGAGCGATAGCGGATTTTAGCCGCCTGCTGGATTATCTGGTCCATGGAAGGGGTGATGAAATCCGCAAACTGTATTTCCGGCACAGGGCGCATCCCCACCATGGCGGCGCCGACACATCCGCCAACAATATAAGCCTCGGAAATCGGAGAATCGATAACACGGTCTTCACCGAAGCGTTTTTGCAGTCCTTTAGTCGCTTTAAAAACGCCGCCGTAAAGGCCGATATCTTCCCCTATCATAAATACACTCTCGTCGCGCTCCATCTCTTCATAAAGCGCCGAGGTGATCGCTTCGATATAGGTTGTATTTTTCATTTATCGTTACCTGCCTTCTTTATCAATATTCATCGCGACGAACCGGGAAATTCTCAGAATAGACATCGCGAAATGCTTCTTCCGGTTCGGCGTATTTGGATTCTTCCGCAAACTTGACCGCTTCATCTATTTCCTGGTCGATTTCTTCCACCAGCGCTTCCCGCTTCTGGGGAGTCAAGACACCCAGGTCGGTCAGCAGTTTCTCGTGACGGGGAATGGGGTCTTTCTTTTTCCAGTTATCCAGTTCTTCCTGGCTGCGGTAATCGGCGGGATCAATTTCGGAATGTCCATACCAGCGGTAAGTCATGCATTCAATGAAGGTGGGACCCTCACCGGCGCGTGCCCGCTTGATTGCTTCCTGCGCCGTCTTATGAACTTCAACGACATCGTTTCCATCAATGGTAACGCCGGGGAAGCCGTATGCCTTGGCGCGGTCGGAGAATTTCTCGATGGCGCCTTGGAGTCGCGCCGGAACCGACTCCGCCCAGAGATTATTCTGGCAAACATAGAGGACAGGGAGCTTATGAATTCCGGCATAATTTAGTGCCTCGTGCCATCCGCCACGAGCGGTGGCGCCTTCGCCGAAGAAAGCAACCGCGATATTGTCTTTCTTCTGTATCTTGAATGCCATGGCGCATCCGGTGGCGACTACGGTCTGACCGGCGACGGTCGAGGCCGGATTGATTACCCCTTTAGCCCGCGAACCATAATGGCAGGGGTGGGTTTTCCCCTTATCTACCGAGGTGGAGCGGGCGAAAACCTGCGCCACCATCTCTTTTATCGGAATTCCTTTGGTAACAGCGGCGCCGATTTCCCGGTGCGACGGACCGATTATATCTTCATCTCGCAAGCCATAGACGGCGCCGACAGTGCAGGCTTCCTGCCCCACGGCTGAAAAATAAGTTCCGGCATACCGCCCCTGACGAAACATCTTGCGAAAACGCTCATCCAGAAGGCGGGTTTTCATCAGATAATAGTACAGTCCCCAGAGTGTCTCTTCGGAAAGCCCAATCTGTTTGAGGGACGGTTTTGCTACGGTTTGATTGCCAGCCATTTATCCTCCATTATTATAAATTGCTCCAAATGCAGTCGCTCGCAAAATATCATAAACCTATCTGTTTTCTGTCTTATTACGATAAATAAAGAGAACCCAATAACATTTTTGTCGCTAATAAACGATGTCGAACCGGATTGGTCAAGAGGAACTATCAAAGAAGAGTTAACAGACTAAATCAGTCGCCTTTACCGCCTCCAAACCTGAAGATAGTGAAGCAGATTCCGGCCGGCATTAAACATCTGCACCAAAGGGCCAGGGGGGCAAATTGCAGCGCCGCCGCTTGTCTTCTCGAATATTTAAGAGATAATCAGCCTGCATCAGTTTATGGATTTCGCGTGTCCCTTCATAGATGGATGCTCCTTTGGCATTGCGATAATACCGTTCCACCGGATATTCGTCGGAGAAGCCATACGCTCCGTGCACTTGCACGGCATCAGCCGCCGCTTTCTCCGCCTCCTGACAGGCAATCCATTTTGCCAGCGAGGTTTCCCGTGTCGCTCGAAGCCCTGCGTTGCGCATCCAGCCGGCTTTAAGCCAGAGAAGACGGGAGAATTCGTAACCGGCATACATATTCGCCATCATCTCTTTTACCAGCTGATGTTCCCTAATAGGTACCTGGAAGGTCTTTCGCGTCTCAGAGTATTTGACACAGGCGTCAAGGCAGGCTCTAATCAAACCGGTGGAGCCGGCTGCCACGGTATATCGCCCCTGCTCCAGGCAGAACATCGCAATCCCGAATCCTTCCCCCTCCTTGCCGACCAGATTCTCGGCCGGGACTTCCAAGTCCTGCATCGAAATCCAACCGGTATTGCCGGCGCGCACGCCCAGTTTGCCATGGATAGTGCCGGTGGTCATACCTTTGCCGCTTCGCTCGACAATGAAACAGGAGATACCGCTGTGGTCGCGGGCTTTTTTCTTATCGAGGTCGGTCCAGGCGAAAATCAGAAAATTATCGGCAACATCGGCAAGACTAATCCACATTTTTTCGCCATTCAGGATATACTTTTCCCCTTTCCGAACCGCTGTGCTCTGAATACCGACCACATCGGAGCCGGCATTCGGTTCGGTTAAGCCAAAAGTGGCTATCTTCTCTCCTTTTGCCTGAGGAATCAGAAATCTCTCTTTCTGGTACTTGTTTCCCCAGGAAAGAAGCGTCAGAGAATTGAGACCGATATGAACGGAAAGGATTACCCGCGCCGAGGTATCGGCATACTCCAGCTCTTCGCAGGCAAGACCAAGCGAAATATAATCCATACCGGCGCCGCCATACTTCTCCGGCAGGCAGATTCCGAGAATATTCAGTTCCGCCATTTTCTTCAGCAGATTCGGGTCGAACTGCTGGGAGCGGTCCCGCTCGCGGATATCGGGAGTGATATTCTTTTGGGCAAAATCGCGGCAGAGCTCCTGCACCGAGCGATGGTCGTCAGTCAAATTAAAGTCCATATATAGAGATTCCGCCTTTCTTACGGTCTGTAAATGACCCTATCATAAGCCAATTTTGCGCCTGCGGCAAGCGGAATTCATCCTGCCAGCGCCAGGGCTAAAATAGCTGCCGCAATAGTGCTTACAAGATTTACCAGGTTGTTATTCACAAACCTGAATCCCCGGATTTTTTCGGTACTATGCCCACAATGCCGCTTCTGTTCTGTTCTTTTTTCACAACCGGGACAGCGGAACTGTCCCTGAATTGAGCCGCCAAGGAGCGAATCAATCACTCCCCCGGCAAAACCGGAGCATCCGGCAATCAATGTTATCGAGACGAGCGCCTCCCTGCTGCCGGAACTGCCGTAATACATAATCCCCCCGACCAGGGCAGTCAAAAATGCCCCGGCTACAGAAGCGATGGTACCAAGCCCGGTTATTCCTCCGGAAAGACCGGCTTCGACTTTCCTAAGACGCACCAGGTCAACCGGTGGCGAGGCAGAAAGCATGCCGATTTCAGTCGCCCAGGTATCGGCGGAGGCTTCAGCGACCGCCGCAAGATAAGCCAGATACCAGATCGCATTTCCGGTAAGAAGATGTAGCAGGGAGCAGATTATTGCGGCGGCTCCATTAGAGAAAACCTGCCAGGCATCCCGCGCTCCCTCCTTTTGACCGTACTGTGATGCCAGTTCCTTGCGGGGCGATTTAAGCCGGGAAAGCAACAGCGATGTAACAAAGAAAAATATAAAAGGCGCCGCATAGAGAATCTGCCCGGCGCCGAAGATAATAGTCCCTGTTATAGTTGTCGCAATCGCTCCGGAAAGAGTCAGAGAGCGGAAGCGCCAGGCTATGCCGGCTGTCACTGAAGCCAAGAAGGCGCCTAATAGAAAGTCACTGAGATTGGAAGATACCGCAATATTCACAGTTTTCTTATCCCATTCAGATATAAATGCCCTGTAAGTTAAGGCAACGGCGCCCTCAATTGCAATATTTTCTTCTTGTAATAGCCGGCAGGCTTCGTAATTTGGGACATCATGAATGACGGAAAATCGATTTTTATAACAGGCGCCAGCGGACACTTGGGGCGACGTCTCATTCCGAAACTGATATCTCAAGGGTACCGAGTAAAAGGGCAGTGCCGCAATCTCAAGAAAGCGGAAAGGTATCTTCAGCCCGAGGTCGCGATGGTTGTGGGCGATATTCGCGATAAGAGTTGGATGCCGCAGGCGCTGGCCGGGTGCGATTATCTTATTCATTCTGCCGCCATGGTGAGTCTTCGACCGGTCGATTATCAGGAGATGAAAAGCATTAACATCGACGGCACAAAAAATCTGGTCGAGGCGGCGCGGAAGGCATTCGTAAAAAGATTCCTTCATATATCGAGTGTGGCGACGGTAGGCGGCTCCATTGACGGAAGACCGCTTGATGAGAACGCCAACTTTAATCTCGCCGGGTATGGTCTTCCCTATTTCGAGACTAAAAAGGAAGCGGAGGAGATAATACTGGCGGCATCTGCGTCAGGGATGGAGACTATTGTGCTAAATCCAT
>JBFMEF010000060.1 GCA_040753495.1 Candidatus Zixiibacteriota bacterium | reverse complement strand
GGGGACAACATCCAGATGGATGTGGAGTTAATCACGCCGATCGCGATGGAGAAGGAGTTGCGGTTTGCGGTTCGCGAGGGCGGACGCACTGTCGGCGCCGGCGTCGTCACCGAAATTATTGAGTAATAAGCCTTGCTTCTAAGGAAGTGAAATATAGAATATGACAGGTCAGAAAATCAGAATAAAACTGAAGGCGTACGACCACTACTCTTTGGATAAATCAACTAAAGAGATTGCTCGCACCGTCCTTCGAACCGGTGCGCGAATTGCCGGACCTATCCCCCTGCCGACCAAGCGGACTGTCTATACGGTTCTGCGTTCGCCGCACGTGGATAAGAAGTCGCGCGAGCAATTCGAAACCAGAATTCACAAGCGAATGCTTGATATCTACGATTCCACTCCGCAGACGGTGGACGCGCTGATGAAGCTCGACCTCCCCGCCGGCGTTGACGTGGAAATAAAGACATGATGGTGATGCCGTTATGAAAGAAATCATTGGTAAGAAAATTGGCATGACCCGCATTTTCGGGAGTGACGGCGAAGCCGTTCCGGTGTCGGTAATCGAAGCCGGGCCCTGCGTGGTGGTGGCGAAGCGCACTCCGGAAAAAAACGGATACAGCGCCGTCCAGGTCGGCTTTGATGTCAAGCGGCTGAATCTGTTTAATAAACCGCTTGGGGGCCATTATAAGAAAGTAAACATTGAGCCGCGTCGCTATCTCCGCGAAATTTATTTTGAGGGCGAACTTGAGGTCGGCGCCGAACTCAAGGCTGATATTTTCAAGAAAGGCGAGAAAGTCGATGTAATCGGCATTTCCAAGGGTCTCGGTTTCCAGGGCGTGATGCGCCGCCACAACTTCAACGGCGCTAATATCACTCACGGGCAGTCTGACCGCCAGAGAGCTCCCGGCTCGGTAGGCGCTTCCTCCTTTCCTTCACGGGTTTTCCGCGGCCAGCGGATGGCCGGAAGAATGGGGAAAGACCGCGTAACCGCTTTGAATCTGGAAGTGGCTCAGGTTATCGGTGAACAAAATCTGATACTGGTCAAGGGCTCTGTTCCCGGGAAAAAAGGCACGTTGCTGCGTATTCGGTTAACCAACCGCGGCAAGTAGATTGGCAGGAAAAGATGGAAGCAAAAGTATATAATCAAGACGGTGCCGAAGTCGGCGTAGTCAGTTTGAGCGAAAAGGTTTTCGGCGTCAAGCCGCGTCCGGAAGTAGTTCATCAATACGTCGTCAACTATCTGGCAAATCAGCGACAGGGAACATCAAGTTCAAAAGGCCGTTCTGATGTCTCCGGCGGCGGCTCCAAGCCCTGGCGGCAAAAGGGAACAGGCCGCGCCCGCGCCGGCACCATCCGGTCGCCTCTTTGGCGTGGCGGCGGCATTATCTTTGGTCCGGAGCCGCGCTCTTATTTCAGCAAGTTTCCGCGAAAGATGAAACGTCTGGCGATTCTTTCGGCGCTGTCCGACAAAGCCCAGAATTCGCATCTGGTGGTGATTGACTCTCTTCAGCTGCCTGAAATCAAGACCAAAAAAATCGTCGGCATTTTGGACAAACTGGGAATAGAAAACAAGAAATGCCTCATTCTGGATGAAGGCGCCAATGCCAACCTGATGCTTTCGGTGCGCAATATTCCCAAAGTCAAATACACCCGTGCGCCGCTGGTCAATACCTATGATGTCATCAATGCCGATGTCCTTCTGGTGACAAAAGCCGGTCTGGAAAAAGTGGAGGAGGTATTTGCCTCATGAAAGAGCCGCGTCGCGTATTACAGCTGCATCTAATGACCGAAAAATCGAACGCTCTCAAAGAGCAGATTAACGCCTATGTCTTTCGGGTGGCGCGGGATGCCAATAAGAAAGAAATCAAGCAGGCGGTGGAAAAATCATTCGGCGTCAAAGTGGCGACTGTGCGCACCATGACGATGCCGGCCAAGCCGAAAAGAATGGGCCGCTTTGAAGGTAAATCCACGGCTTGGAAAAAGGCGATAGTGAAACTTAAGGAAGGCCAGCAGATTGCGGCTTTTGAAAATGTCTGATGAGAAACAGGTGACCTATGGGAATTAAAAATTTTAAACCGGTAACCCCCGGTCTGAGACACCGCACTGTCCCGACCTTTGAGGAAATAACGTCTACCGTGCCGGAGAAATCTCTGCTGGTTGCGCTCAAGAAGAGTGGTGGCAGAAATAATAAAGGCCGAGTTACCGCCCGGCATCGCGGCGGCGGCCACAAGCGCTTCTATCGCATCATCGATTTCAGAAGAGATAAACATAATATTCCGGCGCGAGTGGCATCTATCGAGTACGACCCCAACCGCTCCGCCTACATCGCCCTGCTGCACTATGCCGATGGCGACAAACGATATATTCTGGCGCCGGATGGGCTCAAAGTTGATACTCAGATAATGTCCGGCGAAACCGCCGAAGTCCGCACCGGTAATGCCATGCCGGTCGGTATGGTGCCGCTGGGAACGTTTCTGCATAATGTCGAGCTGCAACCCGGAA
>JBFMEF010000059.1 GCA_040753495.1 Candidatus Zixiibacteriota bacterium | reverse complement strand
GGTCATGATAATGACGGTCATATCGCTGTCTATTTCTTTGAGACCGCTTAAGACCGAAAGACCATCCATCTCCGGCATCTTCAAATCGGTGATTGCCAGGTCGTAACTTTTCAGACGCGCCAGGTCAAGCGCTTTCTTGCCGCCTTCGACGGCATCCACCTGATACCCCTCATCACTGAGCGCCTGCGATAGCATCGTCCGCATCGAATCTTTATCATCAACTACAAGGATACTGGGCATTGTCGCTCCTTAATCGAATACTGTTTAACTCGCGCCTTCCTCTCGGGGGGAATCCCCCGAAAAATCCCGGTAGGGCGGAATTCCCTTATTCTATCGGCTTTCGCCGACATAAATGCATATCAATTTTTGCACATTTTAAGAGTGAAAAATAGAAGATGCAACCGGATGCAGGAAGTCAGGAAAATATGATGGTACAAGGGGGAACCTTTTCAGACTGCAACAGGGATTAAGATGAGGCGGTCCCGATGTTCCGAAACGGGTCACTGTCTTTCGCGGCGGTATGGGAATTTCAAGGTCGATAGTTTGCCGCAGATATCCAACTGATAGTAATAATAGCCTAAACTCAAAGGGGCGCCAGCCTTGTCGCGCGGGCGCCAGTTGATACGGTGATTCCCCGGCGCATATACGGAATCAGCTAAAACGCGCACCAGGGAGCGGCCGCTGTCATAAAGCCCGATTTTTACCGGGCAGGCGGAATCACCCGGGACCGTAAAGGAAACAGTGGCGGAATCGGGCGGCTCCTTCCAGACCGCGCTTCCGGCGCCGCCTTCGGCGGCGCTATCGAGCGGCATGGTGCGTGGCGGCGGAGCGGTGTATGTAACCTGGTTGGGATTGTGGCAGGAGGCATACAATAGTATCGTGATAGCAAGAAATGCAAATCTGATATAAGACGATGCTAACATATTTATAATATATCGTAATTAGTGTCGCTTTCGCAGGAAAATGTTTATGTGCATCGATATACATCCCCAAAAAAGGGCGCGTGAAACGCGCCCTTCTTGATATTCTATCAGTTCCCAAGCCCGATTATTATCGGGCCGCAAACTGACGGAATCCTGTGCGAAGCAAAAGACTCTATAGTCTTCTATTTGAGCAGCACCATCTTTCTGGTAGCGCTCACGCCGGCGGCGCTTGCCTTATATAGATAGATACCCGAGGCGTGTCGGGAAGCGTCCCATACAACCGAGACTCTTCCCGCATTGTCATAACCGCTGAATTCCGCTACCCGCTGTCCGGTAATATTGAAAATGCAGATATTCCAGTGGGATGCCACCGGCAGATTCATCTCAATCGTCGTCAGCGGATTGAACGGGTTCGGATAGTTCTGATACAATTCAAACTCCGAGGGCAAAGGACCATCTTTGGCAATAACCGGCGGGTCATCACTGTAATTGACTGCCACCGTGCCGGTCGAACCGCGGAATTCGATTTCATCAATATAGACATCATCCTGGTCATTGCTGGCGTCGCACATGAAACGTATCTTGGCGTTGGTCGGGAAATTGTAGCTGGCGCGCGAAATTGTCACCACCTTATTATAGAAAACGGCGTTTACAAAATCGGTGCCGGAACGATAAGTCGCCACCGTTCTCCAGACCGAGCCATCGAAATACTGCACCCAGAAATCTTCACCCGATTCCATGCTCTGCGCCCGGAACCAGAAAGCCACCTCCAGCGTATTGTAACCGGTCACATTGTAACTGGCAGTGTGGTAGAATGAAGATGCCACACCGCTGTTATCCTGAATGTCCGCTGCGGCGACTCCCTGATGGGCATAAGTTCCACCGGTATAGCGACTCATATCGGCGCCGCCATCGGTATAACTCCCCATTCCGGTCTCGAAGTTATCAAAGGTAATGACAGTCCAGGCGGGAGCGGTGCTCACAGTAATGTAACCGGTCTTTATCTCCTGGTCGGAGCCGCAGGCATTAGTGGCTGTCAGAGTAACCGTATAGGTGCCGGCGGCGGTGTACTGGTGTGACGGGTTCTGCGCGGTCGAGGTGCCGCCGTCGCCAAAATTCCACGACCAGGAAGTGGGGCTTCCAGTGGACTGGTCGGTGAAATTCACCGTTAGCGGCGCCGAGCCGGAGGTCGGTGAGCCGACAAACTGCGCCGTTGGGACTCCGCTGACCGTGATATAGTTGGTCTTGGTCTCAACATCATTGCAGACTGCCGAGGTAACCGTCAAGGTCACGGTATAGGTTCCAGCCGCGGTGTACTGATGTGATGGGTTCGGCGCGGTCGAAGTGCCGCCGTCGCCGAAATTCCATGACCATGACGTCACCGGTCCGGTCGACTGGTCGGTGAAACTGACCGTCAGAGGGGCGCATCCCGAGGTCGGCGCGCCGCTGAAATTGGCGACGACATCGCAGGGGGTGCCGCCGGCGGTTACCACTTTGTAAGCATTGACTCTTCCGGTTCCCAGTTTGCTGGCAAAACTGGAGTTGCAGGTCAGACCGTAGATATTGTCCACATATGCTTTCAGAGTATCGACCACCTGTGTCGCTGTCCAGGAGGGGTTCTTCGACCAGAGCAGGGCGCCGATACTGGCCGTCACCGGGGTCGCCATCGAGGTGCCGTCCATCGCCGCGACATAGTCATTAGTCGGGTCAGCATGGTCGTGATAAGACGACATGATACCGGTTCCGGGGGCGGAGATATCGACCCAGGTGCCATAGGAGGAGAAGTCCGCTTTGCAGCCGTTGGAATCAAGGGCGGCAACCGAGACAATATTATGGTCGGTGCGGGCATTGAGATAGTCGGCGGTCTGGTTGTTGCTGTTTCCGGCGGCGACAAAAATGATACCGCCGGCATTGATGAAATTGGTTACGGCAGTATTGAAGGCGGTCAGGGATGATGACCCCCAGCTGCAGGAGGCTATTTTGGCCCCTTTGATACGGGCATAATCGAATGCCGAAGCGGCGAAATCCATCCGGACATAACCGACTTCATAAATGATATAGGGGGCCGACCAGCCGATACGAAGCGCCATCACTTTGACGCCATTTCCGGTCGGCTGAAGGGTGCCGTTACCCCATCCGCCGGCCGAGGCGGCGGTGGCATAGCCGTTATTATTGATGGCGGCGACATTTCCGGCGCAATGAGTGCCATGGCCGTTAAAATCGCGCGGGTCATTGTCAGGGGTAGAGCAGTCTTCGCCCGACCAGCAACTGGAAGTGCCGGTGACCCAGTCATAGCCGACCCAGTCATCGACATACCCGTTGCCGTCATCATCGACCCCGGCCGCGCCGTTCTTTTCCGCCCAGTTAATCCACATGTTGCCGTCGGCGCCGGTAGGGGTGCTGTAACTGGCATTGGAGCCGCCCAGGTCTTTATGGAAATACCGCACTCCGGTATCCATCACCGCCACCACAACGGTGGCATCGCCGGTCTCAACATCCCACGCCTCCGGGGCATCGACATCATGGTCATTGGCGCGGTTGAGATGCCACTGCTGGGCAAAGAAACCGTCATTGGGGGTGGCATAGACCGGCATTATTGGAATCTTTTCGGCGGTTTCGATATTAGGGTCGGCTTTGAAAGCGGCGACGACGTCATCCACATTGCCCGACCTGATTTTGACTTTGTAAAAGACAGAAAGGTCACTGTAATGACCATTGATAAACTCCGGTTTGGAGCCGGGGAAATGCTCCACGACCGCTTCCACCCGGTAGTCGGCGGCAATTTTATTTAAGGTCTGAGCGGCAAAGGCAACGGCATCAGCGCTGCGCTTGCTGACCGCCGCCTTGCGGTCGGATTTTAACTGAATTACGATTTCATCAGGAACATAGGAGATAGGGATATCTCCCAGTACGGCGGCTCTGTCGCCGGTGAAGATTTTAGCGTCATCAGAGTTCGACAACGCAAAACAGAATAGAAAAAGAATACCTGTGAGAATGAGGCACTTTTTCATTTTTCCTCCGGTTGACATTTGAGACTGAAGGGTTTCGTGAACTCACGATGGCAGAGTTGAGGTTAGTCTGGCGGCTCTCACCTCCTTTAGATGCGAAATCGGGCGTAGTTATAGACCCGGTTTTTTTTGATTCAATTAACGGAAAATATTGGTCTCTTCGGTCTTCACAGAGAGCTCTATTACCGACAGAAATCTACCGTTTTGGCGGTTAGATTGTCAAGGGATTTTAATAGGCCGAAGGAAGGCGATTCCTTCGGATCCATTCAAATCGGGCTGTCGGCTCCGAAGAGGGCGCCATGGTCGAAAATTGCGGTCATTTCGGGGGCGCCTGACAGGGGGGAGGTCCTCCCTTGAAGAGAAAACTGATGATATATGTCGCATCCAGAATGTTTATTCGACCATTGCAATTGGCATCCCCGGCCGTCAATGGATAAGGGGCAGGACCATTCTTATATAAATAACTTATCAAGAAAGTTGCATCGAGAATGTTAACGGCGCCATTGTCGGATGGGTCGCCATTGACAAAAGGGAATCCCTCTTCGACCGAGTAATATACGGTGTCCACGGTGCCGCTGGCAGGAACGGCCGCATCCCAGACCATGTACGACTGCACCGAGCCGTCGATACGAATGCCGACACCATAGGTGGAGCCAGGGGGTGCATCGGATTCTGGTATTATTTCAATAATGTAATGCCCGAGAATCGGATTGGGGATGGTCACCGAGTCATTGATTATTTCATCGTAGGTGGCGTTTATGATAGTCTGGGTCAGATTGCCGTCGGCGTCTTTGCCAATATAGAAGCCGTTGGGGTCAGTCACCCTGAGGTTGACCGGCGAATAGGCGACTACAATAAGGGGTGAGGGAATCAGGGTGAAATTGGGACCGAATTCAGATGTGTTGCCGAATTTATCGGTTGTGAGGAAGGTCATCTGCGAGTAGCCGTATACTGTCTTAGGCACTAAGAATGAGTAGAGGCTGTCGGCCCCGCAGGTATCGGCTCCAATGAAGGAGTAGGCTTCGCCATGACCGGATTGGTCAGCCGGGCGGGTCGCGTCGTCTGCCGGATGCGACAGGTAAAATTCGACCACGGCGCTTTCGGT
>JBFMEF010000058.1 GCA_040753495.1 Candidatus Zixiibacteriota bacterium | reverse complement strand
GAAAAAGAGGAATTGCTTTGTCGCATCAGGCATTCCCCGTTGATACGGGGAAGACGAGTGGCTCCTCGCAATGACGTTACTTACTTTGGCGTCACTCCTCTGTGCTGGAAGATGGTAATCCTTTGCAGGGGCAGGGTTCACCCCTGCCCGCAAAGTCTTTCGTAGAGCAGAGTGCGTCAGTTCACGTTTCGATAGGGGGCGGACCTAAGAACGATGCAATCGAAGATGTCAAAACCCCCGCTCACGCCGGGCAATGCACACAAGGCTTGGGGGGATTTTGACATACGGCGCGTAAAAATGATTCACCAGCAGATTTGGACATCTGCCAGGCACGAAAAAGTTGATGAGATTGTCAATACCCCCACTCGCGCCTGGCGATGCACACAAGGCTTGGGGGGGATTTTGACCTTTTCGGCGATAACCGTCGGCAACCAAAAAAACTGCCGCCCGACATGAACTATCGGGCGGCAAAGCTGTGCAGAGTAATTGGTCCTGATGAATTTCTATTTTGTCGCTACTTTTCCTTCCGCCGGTTTCGGTTCATCAAAGGGAATCCCCATCACATACTTGTGAATGGCGCGAGCGGCGACCTTTCCGGCGCCAGCCGCCAGAATCACCGTAGCGCCGCCGGTCACAATATCGCCGCCGGCAAATACGCCGGGACGAGAGGTCATCATGGTCGCTTCATTTACTTCTATATTCCCCCACTTGTTGGTTTTGAGACCGGGCGTAGTCTGCGGTATGAGCGGATTTGAAGAATTTCCGACCGCCACTACCACGGTATCGACCGGGAGAACAAAATTGGAACCGGGGATTTCGACAGGACGGCGGCGCCCTGAGGAATCAGGCTCGCCCAGCTCCATTTTCACACATTCCATCGCCTTCACCCAGCCCTCTTCGTCACCGGTATATCTGAGCGGGTTAGTCAGGAACATGAATTGAACCCCCTCCTGCTCGGCATGATGAATTTCTTCGAGACGAGCCGGCATTTCCGTGCGACTTCGGCGATAGACGATATAGGCATTCTTGGCGCCAAGCCGAAGAGCGGTGCGGACTGAATCCATGGCGGTGTTTCCCCCGCCGAGGACGGCAACGTTTTCACCGACAAATATCGGGGTGTCGTGATGCGGGAAATCGTATGCCGCCATCAGATTGCTGCGGGTCAAAAACTCATTGGCGGAATAGATGCCATTCAGATTCTCCCCCTCGATTTTCATGAAATTGGGCAGTCCCGCTCCGGTGCCGATAAAGACGGCGTCAAACCCCATCTGAAACAGCTCATCGACGGTGTCGAGTTTCCCCACAACATAACTGGTATGAATCTCCACTCCGAGTTTCTGAAGATATTCGACTTCTGATTTCACAATGGCTTTGGGCAGACGGAATTCCGGGATGCCGTATATGAGAACGCCGCCCGGTTTATGAAGGGCTTCGAAGATGGTGACCTTATGTCCCATCTGGGCCAGATCGGCGGCAACTGTCAAACCGGCGGGACCGGAGCCGACCACGGCAACCTTCTTGCCGGTAGCGGGAGGCAGTTTCGGAATTTCAATTTCGCCCTGCTCGCGCTCATAGTCGGCGACAAAACGTTCGAGATTGCCGACTCCGACCGAGTTATATTTCTTGGTCAGGATACAGAATTTCTCACACTGCTCTTCCTGCGGGCAGACTCGTCCGCAGATAGCCGGGAGGGCGTTGGTTTCTTTTATCTTCTTGGCGGCGCCGACAAAATCCCCCTCGGCGACCATCCGGATAAACTCCGGAATATCGACCTCGACCGGACATCCTTTAATGCAGGGAGGCTTGGGGCAGGCAAGACAACGTTGGGCTTCTCGAATCGCCAACTCCGGGGTCAAACCGTGCGGCACCTCTTTAAAGTTCTTTACCCGAATATCCGGTTCCTGCTCCGGCATCTTCTGCCGGGGGATTTTCATCCGTTCCTTTTTCTCGAGAGGGTTCCCTTTTTTCTCTTCCGTCATGACTTGCTCCCTGAAGTTTCGTTCATCGCTTTGACCTGCTTGCCCAGACGGCAGTCATCCTCAAGAAATCTTTCGTAAGCGACTTTCTCGTAGCGAACATACATTTTCATCCGCTTGGTCATCTCGTCAAAATCAACCAGGTGTCCGTCAAAGTCCGGGCCGTCAACGCAGGCAAAGCGGGTTTTGCCGCCTACGGTGACCCGGCAGGCGCCGCACATGCCGGTGCCATCGACCATGACCGGATTAAGGCTGACAAATGTTTTTATTTTCGGTTCACGAGTCGTATTGACCACCGCTTTCATCATCGGGACCGGACCCACACAGATGACCATATCGATTTTTTCACCGTCGGCAATCAGTCTCTGTAAAACGGAAGTGACAAATCCATGAGTGCCGTAAGAGCCGTCATCAGTAGAAATCAGCAGGCGGTCGGATGCCGATCGAAGTTCCTCTTCGAATATCAGCAGGTTTCGAGTGCGAGCGCCGATGATGGTGGTGACATTATTGCCGGCCTCTTTCAAAGCCTGAGCGATAGGGAAGATGGGGGGGATACCAACCCCGCCGCCGATGCAGACAGCATGACCGAATCTTTCGATATGTGTAGGCAGACCCAGGGGACCGACCACATCAGCAAAAAAATCACCGGCCTTCATCCGGTTCATCGAAGCTGATGTTTTGCCGACTTCCTGAATTACGACCGTAAGGATGCCGTTCTGTTTGTCGAGTCCGCCGATAGACATAGGCACACGCTCGCCGGCTTCATCTTTGCGGAGGATGACAAATTGTCCCGCATTTGCTTTTTGAACCAGGCGGGGGGCATCAATACGAAACTGATGTACCTTCTCACATAGTTCTCTCTTGTCCAGTATCTTGAACAAAATGCCTCCAAATCTATCTTGTTTTCATATATCTGCAGTTTGAATCAGCGCTGAGCCCTTCACTTTCATGATTTAGAAATGATATTCTTGGTATCGCGGGCTATAACCAGCTCTTCATTGGTCGGAATCGCCAGAATCTTCACGCGGGCATCGTCACGCGATATTACCATTTCTTTACCGATAGCGCCATTGTTGCGCTCCGGGTCGATGCCGGCGCCGAGGAATTCAAGTCCCTGACAGGTCAGTTCCCGCACGACCGGTGAATTTTCGCCGACACCGGCGGTGAAGACCAGAGCATCCAGCCCATTCATGGCCGCGGCATAGGAGCCGATATATTTTCTCAGACGGTAGCAGTAGATATCAAGTCCCAGTTTGGCGTTAGTATGTCCGGAATGGGCCGCTTCAATAATCTCCCGCATATCGGAGGATACACCGGAGATACCGATAAGGCCGGAATGCTTATTCAGCAGAGTATTGGCTTCATGCAAAGAGAGTTCCTCGCGACCCATAATATGTAGAATGACGGCCGGGTCAAGGTCGCCGGAGCGAGTGCCCATCAGCAATCCTTCCAGCGGAGTGAATCCCATAGAGGTATCGATAGAGACACCGCGGTCAACGGCTGCGATAGAGGCGCCGTTGCCCAAATGGCAGGTGATGACTTTCAGTTCACTGAGCGGCTTGCCTATGATATCGGCCGCGCGCTGGGAAACGAAGTAGTGAGACGTTCCATGGAAGCCGTAGCGACGAATCCCATATTTCTTATAGAGAATATAGGGAATGCCATAAACATATGCCGAAGGAGGCATCTGATGATGAAACGCCGTGTCGAATACGGCGACTTGCGGGATATTGGGGAGAGTCTTCTTGCAAGCCTGTATCCCCCGGATATTATGAGGATTATGTAAAGGGGCGAGGTCGATTAGATTACGAATTTCGCTGAGGACTTCATCGGTTATCAACACTGACTGAGTAAAGCGCTCGCCGCCGTGCACCACACGATGACCTACGGCATGGATTTCAGATTTATCTTTGATTACCCCGTGATTTGCCGAAAGAAGTATCGAAATCACATAACTGGTGGCGACGATATGGTCAAGGATTTCGCCGGAAACTTTCACTTCGGGGCGGTCGAACGGCTTGTGCGAGACAACCGCGCCGGTCATTCCGATACGGGAGACCATCCCTTTCGCCAGAGTGAACTCCTGGTCCATATTGAAAAGCTGATACTTTATGGAAGAGGAGCCGCAATTGAGAACTAATATATTCATTTTTCTACCCGCAAACCGACAAATGAAGAACCTTCACCGGGAATCCGGTTCCCTTCTTTGTCATATTTGAAAAACCCCTGTCCGGTCTTGACCCCCAGCTGCCCGGCGCGAACCATCTTTCGCAGAAGAGGACAGGGATTATATTTATGTTCGGAGAGCTCCGCCAGAAGATTCTCCATCCAGGACATGACCACATCCAGTCCCATCATATCGGCGAGCGCCAGCGGACCGACATTGAAGCCATAACCAAGTTTCATGGCGGTATCGATATCGTCAGCGGTGGAGACCCCTTCCATCAAGACATGCATTGCCTCGTTCAAGAGCGGCACAATGATTCGCGTGGTGACATAACCGGGGTATTCATACACCAGCACCGGCGTCTTGCCAAGCATATCGGCAAATTCGCGGGCTTTAAGATAAGTGGCGTCGGAGGTGTTCAATCCGCGAACGATTTCGACCACCGGAATCTTGGGAACAGGATTCAAGAAATGCATGCCGATAATCCTGTCGGCGCGGTTGGTAACAGCGGCCAGTTCCGTAATTGAAAGGGTGGCGGTATTGGTAATAAAAATGGTTTCTTCCGGACAGAGGTCATCAAGTTTTGCCAGCAGTTCCCGCTTAAGGCGAATATTTTCCGGTATTGACTCGATAACCAAATGAGCTTCTTTGGCAACCTGCAGGTCAGCCGAGGGGGTGATGCGAGATAATATTGCCTTCTTGTCGGAGGCAGTCATCCCCCAGCGCTGAATGGCGTGGTCAAGACTGTCCCCAATTCTATCAATTCCTTCCTTAGCCATTTTGATAGTCCGGTCAAGTAAGATTACCTCCTGACCAGTAGTGGCAATCGCCTCCGCCAGGCCTTGTCCCATGACCCCGGCGCCGACAATAATAATCATATGTTCCGGCATACCAAAAACCTCTGCCAATATGTGAAAAAAGTAACAATCACCTACAAATATATCATCTGAGATTTTACCCGCAACAATTTTCTGAGGGGAAATGAACTATTTGGGTGTCTGCAAGGGAAAGGGGGATATTGACGGCAGGGCGAAAAATCGATAGATTTCTATCGTGAAATACATTCAAACAGGCAAGATTTTGATATTGTTGGGGATAGGGCTGATTATTACCGGAATCATTCTTCTCTTTTCCGGAAAGATTCCGTTTTTGGGGCGGTTGCCGGGTGACCTGAGTTGGCGGACCGGCAATTTCCGGATATATTTCCCCATTGCTACGATGCTTCTTATTTCCTTGCTTCTGACCATAATCATAAATCTCTTCAGAGGCGGGAAATAAAAGAATGAAAGGGCCGACCTGCGGGTCTCAATGAAACCCTTTTAGTCTGTTGTCTTATAATATTTTGCTTGACATTATCGATATTAGAATATAAACTTTAAGGCTTAATGAATTCGGCCGAATTAAGCAAATATAGTTGATTAATGATTGGGCGATTAGCTCAGATGGTTAGAGTACTTGCTTGACATGCAAGGGGTCACTGGTTCGATTCCAGTATCGCCCACCATATTTAGCGGGAAATAAGCCGTATTAAGTATGGTTTGTTCCCGCTTATAATTATAATAATTAATGAGTTCAGAGCAGATTAAGATAAGATTACCGGACGGCTCGGAGCGCCCCTTTCCAAAAGGAGTCACCGGACGCGAGATTGCGGAAGCAATTTCGTCCCGGTTGGCAAAAGAGGCTATCGCAGTTAAAGTCAACAGTACCGTGAAAGACCTTTCCTGTCGGATAGACAGTGACGCCCCATTTGAAGTGCTGACCTTTGATACCCCTGAGGGAAAGCAGGTATTCTGGCACTCCACCGCCCATATAATGGCGCAGGCCGTTCAGGAACTCTATCCGGGAGTGAAACTGGCAATCGGTCCGCCGATAGAGGAAGGTTTTTACTATGATTTTGAAATGGAGAAGCCGTTTTCGCCGGAAGATCTGCAGAAGATTGAAACCCGGATGGCGGAAATAATAAACGAGAAGGCGTCTTTTCAGAGGGAAGAAGTCAGCCGGGCGGAGACAATTGAGCATTATCGCCGGAAAGGGGAGACATACAAAGTCGAGATGCTGGAGCGGGATATTCTGGATGAGCGAGTTTCCGTCTATAAACATTCCAGTTTTGAAGATCTCTGTCGCGGTCCTCATATTCCGAACACCGGCGTGGTGAAGGCGTTTAAATTAATCTCCTCCTCGGGCGCTTATTGGCGCGGCGACGAAAAGAACCGGATGTTGCAGCGAATATATGGAGTCTCGTATCCCAAAAAGAGCATGCTCGATGAATACCTGTTTCGTCTGGAGGAAGCCAAGCGTCGGGACCATCGCGAACTGGGAAAACAGCTGGGGCTGTTTCATATTACCAATGAGGTCGGCGCCGGACTTATTTTGTGGCTCCCCAAGGGGGCGGTGATGCGCAACGAAATAGAGAATTTCTGGCGCGAGGAGCATTTTAAGAGCGGCTACAATATTGTTTATTCGCCTCATATCGCCAATCTCGATTTGTGGAAGCGCTCGGGACACACCGAATTCTATCGTGAAAATATGTATCATCCGATGAGCGTGGATGAACTTCAATTTCAGATAAAGCCGATGAATTGCCCGTTTCATATTATGATGTATAAATCGCGGCGCTGGAGTTACCGGGAACTGCCTCTGCGCTGGGCCGAACTGGGGACGGTTTACCGGTATGAAATGCCCGGGGTACTGCACGGCTTGATGCGGGTGCGGGGATTTACCCAGGATGATGCGCATCATTTTGTCGCGCCGGACCAGATGGAAGATGAACTGGTCTGGCTGATAAAATTCTGCCTGCATATTCTGGAGCCGTTCAAATTCAAGGATTATGATATATATCTTTCCACTCGTCCGGCCGGCGCCATCGGCAACGAAGACAATTGGGTAAAAGCGGAGAGCGGGCTTCGGCGCGCCCTGGAGATTTTGGAGCTGAAATATCTGGTTGACCAGGGGGGCGGAGCCTTTTATGGGCCAAAGATTGACATCAAGATAAAAGATGCCCTGGGACGCTCCTGGCAGTGCTCCACAATTCAATTCGATTTCAATCTGCCTGAGCGATTCGACCTGTCGTTTGCCGACAAAGATGGGCAATTAAAGCGCCCATATATGATTCATCGGGCTCTTCTCGGCTCCATTGAGCGATTTTTCGGGGTGCTGATTGAGCATTACGCCGGCAAATTTCCGCTCTGGCTGGCGCCGATTCAAGCGCGGGTGCTTCCTATAACCGATGAATTCAATTCCTACGGCGAACAGGTTCTCTTGCGGTTGAGAGAGCATGCGATTAGGGCGGAATTGGACGCCCGTTCGGAAAAAATCGGGCACAAAATCAGAGAATCGGAGTTGCAGAAAATTCCATATATGCTTATAATAGGCGCCAAGGAGAAAGATTCCGGCTCGGTGGCGTTGCGGATACATGGAAAAGGGGACAAAGGGAGTTTCGAGCTGGATAAGCTGCTTGATATGATGAAAAGCGAAATACGGGAAAAGGCGATTGAGCCTGCAATATAAGGGAGGAAGATATAGTCCAGAAAGGAATACGGGTTAACGAGCAGATTTCGATATCGCCAGTTCGGCTGATAGGAGCCAGCGGCGAGCAGATCGGGATAATACCGATTCGGGAAGCGCTGGAGCGGGCGCGGGAAGCGAATCTTGATCTGGTCGAGGTTTCGCCCACAAGTCGTCCGCCGGTCTGCCGGATAATGGATTTTGGAAAGTATAAGTATGAGCTTGCCAAGAAGGCGAAGTTAGCCCGCAAGAAACAGCATGTGGTCCAGATGAAGGAGATGCGGTATCGTCCCAAGATTGACGAGCACGATTTTCAGTTCAAGACCAAGCATGTTCGTGAATTTCTGATGCAGGGAAGTAAGGTCAAGGCTTTCGTGATGTTCAGCGGCCGGGAGATGGCGCACACGGAATACGGTTATAAACTTCTGGAACGAGTGGTTCAGGAATTAAGTGATATTAGTACGATAGAACAGACTGCGAAACTGGAGGGGCGGAATCTGACGGTGATTCTGAATCCCAAGCCGCAGGCAATTAAAGCCAAACCGAAGAGGCCAGAGAATGCCCAAGATAAAGACAAATCGGTCCGCAGCGAAACGGTTTCGGAAAACCGCGACGGGCAAGATTAAAAGGAAAAAGGCGTTTCATACGCACATTTTGACGAAGAAGACAACGAAGCGAAAGAGAAAGCTTCGTAAGTTGACGATTACGAGCAAGGCGGACCATAAGCGAGTCCGGCTGCTGATTCCGTATGCATGATATTATATTTGACTCAGGAGATTGAACAATGCCACGCGCAATGAACAATGTTGCCGCTCATAGAAGGCATAAGAAGATTCTTAAGAAGGCCAAAGGAAATTTCAGCGGTCGCTCGCGGCTGTACCGGACGGCAATCGAAACGGTGCATAAAGGGATGGCTTATGCCTACCGCGACCGCAAGAATAAAAAGAGAGTATTCCGTAATCTCTGGATTGCCCGTATCTCGGCGGCGGCTAAGATGCATGGCATCAATTATTCCACCTTCATCAGCGGATTGAAAAAAGCCGGTGTCAATCTTGACCGCAAGATTCTGGCGGATATAGCCGCCCGCGATGCGGCCACCTTCGGCCGATTGGCTGAAATGGCCCGACAGAATTAGACCCGGATATATATAAATGTCCGGGCTTGACCATATAGATGGCATTCTCCAGGAAGCTCTGAGGGCAATTGAGGGGTCACGTTCGCCTCAGGAATTGGAGGCGATTGATATAAAATATCTTGGCCGCAAAGGGGCAATAACGGCAGTCCTCAAAGGCATCAAAGATTTGCCGCCAGACAGCCGGAAAGTGGTCGGGGCGGCCGCCAACCAGGCGCGGCTCCGTCTGGAAGAAGCCCTCAGCACCGCTCGCCAAAAATTCGAGGGGGTCAAACAAACATCGTCGTTCGATTATACTCTTCCCGGCATCCGACAGAGACAGGGGGCGCTGCACCCTATCACCCGCGTAATTGACCGGATCTGTCAATCATTTTACGGAATGGGCTTTTCCATAGCGCGGGGACCAGAGATAGAAACCGATTATTATAATTTTGAGGCGCTCAATTTTCCTCCCGACCACCCGGCCCGGGATATGCAGGATACTTTTTATCTCGACGGGGGTCTGGTATTGCGGACGCACACGACGCCGGTCCAGATAAGAGTTTTGGAATCAAGCCAGCCGCCGGTAAAAGTCATTACCCCGGGGAAAACCTACCGCAACGAGGTGATTTCTACCAGGTCGTACTGCGTATTTCATCAGGTGGATGGATTCCTGGTGGATGAAGGGATAACTATGGCTGACCTCAAAGGGGTGCTGGTAGCCTTCTGCCGGGATTTTTTCGGAGAAGCATTAAAACTCCGTTTCCGCCCCAGTTTCTTCCCCTTCACGGAACCGTCGGCGGAGGTTGATATCACCTGTTTTCTATGCAAAGGGAAAGGATGCCAGCTTTGCAAGTATGAAGGATGGATTGAGATTCTTGGCTGCGGCATGATTGACCCGAATGTGATGCGCAATGTCGGATATGATTCTGAAAAACTTACCGGTTATGCCTTCGGCCTGGGCGTGGAGAGAATTGCGCTTCTGAAGTACCGGATTACCGATATTCGATTACTCTATGAAAATGATATTCGCTTTATCAGGCAGTTTCGCTAATGCAGATTTCATATAACTGGTTAAAGGAACTGGTCAATATTTCCTGGGCGCCCAGGGAGCTGGCGGAACGGCTTACCCTTTGCGGTACGCAGGCGGATGCGGCGCCGTTTATCGATGCCAGTCTGGAAAATCTTGTAGTCGGCAAGATTGTGGAGATTGAGCCGGTCAAGGGGAGCGACCATCTGAGTACCGCCAAAGTTGACGCAGGCGGCGAAATTCTTCAGGTTATCTGCGGGGCTCCCAACGCCCGGGCGGAACAAAAAGTGGTCCTGGCAAAAGTGGGCGCAACCCTCAAAGGAGTTGGAGAAATAAAGAAAGCGAAAATTCGGGGGGTTGAGTCGTTTGGAATGATCTGCTCGGAAAGGGAGCTGGGGCTTTCTGACGACCACTCCGGCATTATGGTTCTGGACAGTAACGCGCCGGTAGGCGAAGCGGCGGCACGATATCTCGGGATAGATGACTTTGTTCTTAAGTTCGACCTGACCCCCAATCGTGGAGATTCTCTGTCGGCAGTAGGGATAGCTCGGGATGTGGCGGCACTGGCTGGAAAGAGGCTTCGAAAGCCGGAATATATACTGGAGGAAATCCGCGAGAGGGCTGACAGAGGGGTCAAGATATCTATCGCCGACTCGGAGGCTTGTCCTCGATATGCGGCAAGAATTATCAAAGGTGTGAAGATAGGACCATCGCCATGGTGGATAAAGCGGAAGCTGCTTGTCTCAGGGATTCGCCCTATTTCAAATGTCGTCGATATTACAAATTTAGTGATGCTCGAATTGGGGCATCCCCTTCATGCTTTTGATTACAGCCTCTTTGGCGGTAAAGAAATCCTGGTGCGCCGGGCGGAGGAAGGGGAGATGTTCATCACCCTTGACGGAAAAGAGCACCGATTGAATAGAGAAGTTCTCCTTATTACTGACGGTAAACAGGGCGTTGCTGCGGCCGGAGTTATGGGGGGACTGAACTCGGAGGTGTCGGATTCCACCACTGAGATTTTGCTGGAATCGGCATATTTCAATCCGGTCACAATTCGCCGGAGCCGTCAGAAACTGGGAATCACCACCGAGTCATCAACCCGTTTCGAAAAAGGCGCCGACCCGAATATTGTGACCGAAGCGCTCAACCGCGCCGCCTACCTGATACAGGAATACGCCGGCGGCAAGATTCTTCAGGGGATAGTCGACTGCTATCCGCGAAAGATTTTCCCTCTCAAGATTAAACTGAGAACGGCGCGGGTAAATAAGATATTAGGCACCCGCATAACGACCGAGCGAATGAGAGAGATTCTTAAGGGGCTGGAGTTTGAGCCGATGGGCGACGAATCAATGGAAGTGCTTGTTCCGACCTTCCGTCCCGATGTCACCAGAGAGATTGACTTGATTGAAGAGATTGCCAGGATTGAAGGGTACGATAAGATTCCGACCGGGGACCGGAATATTGGACCACTTTTCACTCATCTGGCTGAGGATGATATCCTGCGGCAATCGATTCGACAGATTATGACTGCGCAGGGGTATGATGAAATCTACAGCTCCGGAATGGCCGAACCAAGGCTGCTGGAAGCGGTCAGCGGCGCCGCACCGTCGGTGAAAATCTTAAATCCGATAGCGGAAGATATGTCGGCGCTCCAGAATAGCCTGATGTACTCGCTTCTTCGCGCGACCGCCCACAATTTTGCCCACCGAAATCTTGATATACGGCTGTTTGAACTGGGAAAGGCGTTCCATCCGGCGGCAGAGGGCGCTTCGCCCCTTGAAACCGAGCAGCTGGGACTAATTGTCTCCGGAAACTCTTCCCTGCACTGGTTTAGCAAGGAGCGGAAGTACGACTTCTTTGATTTGAAGGGGGCGATAGAAGGTCTTTCCGACGCCATTGCTCTCCGGGAGATTGAATTTCATCCGACGGATATGCTACCCTTTGAAACCGGGATTGCCTTCGCGCTGATGATAGATGGCAAAGAGGTGGGCCGGGCGGGAGAAATCGCGGCTGATATTCTTCGGAAGTTCGACATCAAGCAGTCCGCCTTCGCGGCGGTATTAAATTTCGACGCGATTCTGGGAAACCGTCTGCCGTCAGCGGAATACCGGCCGCTGCCTAAGTTCCCCTCGGCGCCGCGGGATGTTGCCCTGATTGTCGATGAAACTATCAAAGTCGCAGATTTAATGCATGGGATTAAATCGACCGGCGGAACGCTACTGGAGAAAGTCGAGCTGTTTGACCTTTACCGGGGTAAACAGGTTGGCGAAGGGAAGAAGTCGCTGGCGTTTGCGCTTACTTTTCGCTCCCCGGAGCGCAGTTTGGAGAGCAAGGAAGTTTCTGAAATATATGATAAAATCACCGATTACTTAAAGAATCAGTTTAAGGCGGAGATTCGGGAAGGATAGCCATATGGATGCATTGGAAAGGCTGGAAGAAAGGATAAATAAGGCGGTTGCCTTGATAGATAAGCTTAAGGAAGAGAATCAGATACTGAAAAGCGAGAAGGACCGCCTGGGAAAAGAACTGGCCGAGGCAAAGGCGCGCCTGACTGAACTGGAGCGGAAGGAATCTGAGCGGGCCGATGCTATAAAGACTAAACTGGGGAATATCCTCGACAAGCTGGGAATGCTGGAACAAGCATAAGTATCAATATTTTAGTTGACAGATTTTAGTGCCGTAAATAATATCTTGGTATCGTATTTTTAAATAAACGAGAAGATAATTCGAGAAGAATTGAGAAAGACAGTTCTAATGTCTGGTTTATCAGAGAAGATACAAACTGTAAAAGTTGTAATTTTAGGCGAAGAATATCCTATCCGGGGGTCAGCCGAACCCGAATTTATTTTGCGCGTTGCCGAATATGTTGACCGTAAGATGCGGGACATAGCCTCCAAGTCAAAAAATAGATCGCCCGAGAAATTGGCGGTATTAGCCGCCTTAAATATTGCGGGAGAATTGCTTGAACTTGAAGCGCAGCGATCGGACAAAATATCCAGCGTCGAGGACCGGGCAAAAACAATTCTTGAGTTGCTGGAGAGCAAATTACCGGTAGGGGACGCCGACTGATATCCCTCAACTATCTCATTTAATTATCTTCATTTTCATCGACGGAACTTTTAGATAGATTGCCTTCACAATTGAAGGCGAGGAGGTCGCATGAATGGCACCCTTTTAATAGTGCTGTTTTCGGTGCTGGCCGGAATTGCGGGGTTTGCCGTTGCCTGGCTGGTCCTGCGAAGAATAGCCAATACGCGGATTGCTAATGCCGAGGAACTTTCCAAGAAGATTATTTCGGAGGCGGAAAAAGAAGCGGAAATAAAAAAGAAAGAAGCGCTTCTGGAAGCCAAAGAAGAATGGTATAAAGCCAAGTCCAACTTTGAAAGGGAACTTCAGAATAAACGAAACGATATCCAGAAGGTCGAAAAACGACTACAGGAGAAAGAAAGCAGCGTTGACAAGCGGTTAGAATCACTTGCCAAACGGGAGAAGGATATTCAGTTCCGGGAACGGACCCTGAGTGGAAGAGAAAAGGGGATTACGTTGCGGGAACAGGAGCTGGAGAAGGCGATTCAGGTACAGAATGAAAAACTGGAGAGGATAGCCCAGATGACCGCCGAAGAAGCCAAGCGGGAGCTGAAGGAAAATCTTATCAGCGAGGCGAAGGTGGAAGCGGCGGCAATGATAAAAGAGATAAAAGAGACCGCTGAGCGCAACGCTGAGAAAGAAGCCCGAGAATTGATTATACAGGCGATATATCGATGCGCCGCGGACCACGCGGTGGAATCGACGGTATCGGTGGTGAATCTCCCCAACGAAGAGATGAAAGGGAGAATTATCGGGCGTGAGGGGCGGAATATTCGTTCCTTTGAGACAGCGACCGGCATAGATGTCATCGTGGATGACACTCCGGAAGCGGTAATACTTTCAGGATACGACCCCATCCGGCGCGAGGTGGCGCGAATGGCGCTGGAAAAACTTATTACCGATGGGAGAATTCACCCGACGCGGATAGAAGAGATTGTGGAAAAAACCCAGAAAGAGATGGAGATGCTGATTCGGGAAGCCGGCGAACAGGCGGCTTTTGATGTCGGCGTTCAGGGTCTTCATGCAGAAGTTATTAAACTTCTGGGAAAATTGAAATATAGAACTTCGTACGGTCAGAATGTCCTGCAGCATTCCAAAGAGGTAGCGATACTGGCAGGGTTAATGGCGGCGGAACTGGGGCTTGACCCCAACCTGGCGAAACGCTCGGGACTGCTGCATGATGTCGGCAAAGCGATTGACCGTGAAACCGAAGGAACGCATACGGAAATCGGCGCCAATTTCCTTGCCCGCCTGGGGGAGAACCCGATTATTGTCAATGCCGTGGCGTCACATCACGGTGATGTCCCGCAGGAGACCCCCTACCCGGTATTAGTCCAGGCGGCTGACGCGATTTCAGGAGCCCGTCCGGGGGCGCGACGGGAGCCGCTGGAAGCATATATCAAGCGACTGGAAAAGCTGGAGGAGCTGGCCGATTCGTTTAAAGGCGTATCCAAGGCTTTTGCTATTCAGGCCGGAAGAGAAGTACGGGTCATTGTGGAGTGCGAGACCATAGACGACCTGGCGACTACGATTCTGGCGGGCGATATCGCCAAGAAGATTGAACAGGAAATGGAATATCCCGGGCAGATAAAAGTGACTGTGATTCGTGAGACCAGAGCCACCGAATTTGCCAAATAGGAGAATTTGATGGCTCTCATAAAGGTCTTATTTTTTGCCGACTTGGTGGGCAAACCAGGTCGGTTTGTCCTTTCTCAAATGTGCAAGTCACTCAAAGAAAAGTTTGGGGCTGACTATGTCATCGCCAATATCGAGAATGCCGCCGGCGGATTTGGTATCACGCCGGAGATGTCACGAAAAATCTTCTCGTATGGGGTAAACTGCCAGACCTCGGGAAATCATATCTGGGACCGGGCTGATATACTTCCGTACCTGAACGAGCAGCCCAAACTTCTGCGCCCCGCCAATTACCCCCCGGGAGTTCCGGGCAACGGCTTTCTCATTGACGATATCAATGGAACGAAACTGGCAATTTTGAATCTCATGGGGCGAACATATATGAAGGAGATTGATTGCCCTTTTCGGACCGCCGACCGGGAGCTGCGAAAAATCCGGGAATCGACGGAGATTGTCATTATCGATTTTCATGCCGAGGTTACCTCCGAAAAACAGGCCCTGGCTTATTACCTGGACGGCAAAGTCTCGGCAATAATCGGGACGCATACTCATGTGCAGACGGCCGATGAGACGGTGTCGGAAAGAGGAACCGCCTATATCACAGACGTGGGGATGACCGGGCCGCATGACTCTATCATCGGGATGGAAAAAGCGCCGTCACTGGAGAGATTCTTGACGGGAATGCCCAGGCGTTTTGCCTGCGCCCGCAACGATATCAAAATTTCCGGAGCGGTCGTGACCATAGATACCGCTGATGGCGGCGCGGAGCATATTGAGAGATTCAAAATTGACTATAGTGGCGAGAGCCCGAAGGAAGATGACGTAAAGGGACTATGAGTCATGGAGACAGTATTAATTGACGGAAAGAAGATATCGGACGAAATAAAAGATGAATTGAAGGTTCGCGTCGAGCGGCTTCGGCAGGCCGGAGTGATTCCGGGACTTGCCGCCGTGCTGGTGGGGGATAATCCGGCCTCAATTACTTACGTTAACAGCAAAGCAAAAGCCTGCGAAAAGATTGGAATCTATTCGGAAGTCATAAGAAAGCCCGGGGATATTACGCAAAAAGAATTGACCGGAATTGTCCAGGAATTGAATGAACGGCCTGATATTGACGGTATCCTGGTGCAATCGCCGCTGCCGGCGCCTTTGGATGAGCATGCCGTGACCCTTCTGATAAAGCCGGAAAAGGATGTCGATGGTTTTCATCCTCATAATGTCGGTTTGACTCTTATAGGAAAACCCTCTTTCCAGTCCTGCACCCCCTATGGCATAATGGAGCTTATGAGACGGTACCGCATTGACCCCTCGGGCAAGGAAGTAGTTATTGTGGGGCGCTCCAATATTGTCGGCAAGCCGCTGATGGCGATGCTGATTCAGAAACAGAAAGGCGCCAATGCCACCGTTACTGTCTGTCATAGTGGGACAAAAAATATAGCCGAAATCTGCCGTCGCGCCGATATCCTAATAGCGGCGATGGGAAGCCCGGCCTTTATCAAATCCGAAATGGTCAAAGATGGAGCGGTGGTGATAGATGTCGGCATCAATAGAGTGGATGATACCGGTTCATCTAAAGGGTACAGGTTAATAGGCGACGTCGATTTTGAGAAGTGCCGCAAAAAAACGTCATACATTACTCCGGTTCCGGGTGGTGTCGGACCAATGACAATAGCAATGCTACTTTCTAACACCGTGCTTTCGGCAGAGAATCGGCTTAAAACGCTATCGTAATCGACCTTGCAACTCTTTTCACATAGGGTGCAGGAATGTTCATAGCAAATCAGTAGGACTTCATGGTCGCCTGATGCAGGTCGGTTAGATTGAGCGAAACTCAGCCGAAAATCGATAATTGTCCAATTTAATTCTTTATCATTCCGTAAGTTATAGAGATTTCTGAGTCTTCAACTTGAACGTTTTGGTATTTTGTCCGCCGTTCCAATGATTGACAGGTTAAGGCATAATGTTTGCTGGAATCGGTGATACGGTTGAATTGCCAAGTTATGAGAATTATTACCCTATTTCTGCTCACAGCCATAATTCTATCTGCTCCGGCGCTTACTGCCGCGGAGATAGAATACTCAATTCCTGACACCCTTCAGGAGATTCTCTTTTGGAATTCCGACGGCGATTTTGTGGGGGAGATGGCGCTCTCGGAAACGCCGCCCTTACCGCGATTGGTGGTGCTTCCGGAGACGGGTGTCGTTGACCGCCGCGAGCAGTACCAGATAAAGATTACGTTGCCGTCAGGCGGTATTCCTAAACTGGGAGGAGTTTCTTTCAGTTTCCCGCCGTCGTTTGGCTTAAATCAGATAAGCGATATTGACTATTCCGACAATTACAGCGGTCCTGATTTAGAGATTAGAAAAGTCTATGTTCAGAATAATGTTATCATAATATTCTTCCGATGGGGGATGTCACCGCCGGCTGGAACGGAAGTGACCTTTACGTTCCAGACAATCAAGAATCCGGTGACGGCCGGGGAATATCAGATTGCCGGACTGATTTTCAACAAATGGTATCGTGTGGAGTTTGGTCCGACCCTTTCGGAAAGATTCGCTATTTTGGCGGATGTCCCCTTCGCTTTGACCATTTCACCCGACACGGCTGTAACAGTTCGCGCCGGCGAAACTTTTTATTTCACCGCGGCCGCAATTGACCGCTTCGGTAACCTGATTAGCAATGCCCCGATTGAATGGAGTCTCACAGATGATTCCGACCCGATTGGAAACGTTTCCTCAGGATATTTCATTGCCACCGGACTGGGGCAGGGGCAAATCCGGGCAAGCCTGGACAACCTGACAGCGACATCAGGTCTCATAACGGTCATCCCGGGGACGGTAGCAAATTTCGAAATCCTTTCCTATCCGCCGAGTGCGAGAGCCGGTGAGGTTTTTGACTCTCCGGTGCTGGTGCGGGCTGTCGACCTGTTTGGCAATCAAGTTTTCGATTTCGATGGCTCGGTCTATTTTTTCTCCTCCGATGAGAACGGGGAATTCCATTATAATGAATTCAGCCGCTACCAGTTTACCCCTGCCGACAGCGGCCAGCGCCTGTTTGCAGGAGATAATTTCATTCTTAAAACGGCCGGCATCCAGACCATTACTTGCACCGATGGCAGTTTCACGGGCGCCAGTGGTCCGATAACGGTTCTTCCCGGAAGGATATCCTCATTTGTTCTGTACGGTTCATCGCCGGTGGCTGCCGGGGAGCGACTGGACCTGCATGTTACGGATGCTATGGACCGCTTCGGCAATCCGGCATCGGGGATAGCAACGGTTACTCTCCGGGATAACGGCGTGTCCCCCTCCGGGTTCTCTCCGATTTTAAATGATATTTATATCATCGACGGTGACGGTGTCGCCGGGCAGTATCTTTACAAGGCCGGCATCAGTCTCCTGCGAGCGGCTGTTGACACGGCTGTCAGAGAGCTCGAAGTTTTGGTTCTCCCCGGGGAGCTGGGACAGATGGAACTAACCATTCCCGCCACCCAGTTCCTGGGCAATCCGATTCTGGGGGAAGCATCGCTGACCATGATTGACCGTTTCGGCAATCTGAAGACTGATTATGATGCGTCCGCAAATCCGGTTATATTCCATAGCGACCACGGTTCGCTTCAGAATGGAATTCTCGATGATAGAAGTGATATAATAGCGGGGGTCGCGACCTCAGCGCTAAATGAGATCATATATGACGGACCGGCGGGAGTTATTCACATTTATGGTTCATCGGGCGGCATTACCAGTAACATTGTTGACCTGTATTACAATGGGCTGCACCTTGCTTTTCGAACGTTGCCGTCGGACACCATCTTCGCCGGGCAGCATCTTGACCTGAATCTTTCCATAATCAATGACGGCGACCTGGCTCCGCAGTCCCCGGCAATCGTGACCTCACATTTTGTTTCCTGCGGTAATCTATGCAGTGATTCGCTTCTGATACTCAAGCCGCCGCCTCCCGGGTCTGATATAAGAGTGCGGTTGCAGAAACAGACGACCTTATTGAAACCGAACAGCGAAGATACCCTGCAACTGGGGGTTATCGCCCGCTATACTCTGAACGGAACCGATTATTATGCCCGCCAGCAATTGACCCATCGACTCTATCTGCTTGATTCGCTTCTGATTCAATATCGCCCCCACTCGCTGACGCTCGATTCGGTAATTGCCCCCTCTGTTACGCCTCCTTTTTCCCTGGAGATGGAACTGAATCGCCCCATTGACCCTTTTCAGTATAGCGTAAGCGCCCTTTATTTTATCAGAAGAAGCGACAGTACCGAGGTGGCGATCGCCGATTCCGGTCAAACGATTACGGTTTCCTCAGACGGTCGCATCCTGACTCTGTCCGGCGCTTATTTTCAGATTCCTGAGATTGAAACCGGGCTTACTGTCGGCTATAAGAAACTCTCCGCGGAAATAATACTGCGCTCAACGGAAGGGATTGTCCTTCGTCAGAGAATTTCTGACTTTGATTCGTTATATGTTCTTCCCCGGGGAACGCTCTCGTACAACAGATTCAGTCTGCTACCGCGGGTGATTCCGGCCGGGGAAACGCGTCGTTTTGAATTCAGCATCGAACTGGATGGCGCGGCTGACCTGATATTGGATTCAGCCCGCTCCATTTTTCAGCTTATTGGATATGACCGAATCCTGGAGGGGCGTCTTCAGGGAAATCCGATTGTGCTTCATCCTGGACGCAACAAGATAACGACCGGTGAAATATACATTTCGCTGGAGCTTCTGGACCAGCAGTTAATTCCGCGCCTTGTTACACGAGGGACAGAGCTGTACACGTCACGCACAGATACGATTGCCTTCAACGGCGAAAATATTTTCGTGACCGGGCTTCCAGAAATAAAGATTGTCTCGACCAAACTGGAGACGGTCAATCCGCCATTTGTCAATTACGGGCAGGAATTCCGGATTAAGACAACCGTGCGCAATCTCTCCGACGCTCCCATATCAAATGTTACTCTATGGATAGTCTCTGAAGACGGGCTGGATACCCTGGCGACCAGCGTCGGCAATAATCTGAGTCCAACGCAGGATTTAGAGATATCTCTTCCTCTGATGGCGGAATCGCTTTCAGTCCCGATAAAAATCTACCGCACGGCGGTCCGTTCTCCATTCGCCACCACGGTACCATCGGATGATAATACCGCCGCTGTCTCGATACAGTCGCCGGCAGAAATCGAACTGGTCTATACTTTAAGCGGCGTATATGAAGGGTATGTCGAATATGGTGAAAATTTTGTCGTGGCGGCGCGACTTCGGAACCTGGGTGAAGCCGGCGCTCTGCCGGGAGAAATAACACTCTCGACCGGCGGTGTTGATTTCGGCATCCCCGACCCTTCATCGCAAACGGTGGAAATCGGCGGCATTGCCAATTTTAATCTGATAGCGCCTTCTTTTTCCGTCAGCGCCGAACTGGAATTGAATTTGACCTCGATTCCGATTGACCGGAATACCGGTTTGCCGGCGAAAGTGAAGGTCGGTTCCGCGGAAATTCCCATCAGAGTTGAACCGGGCGATGCCGAGTTGGTGGTCTCAGGACATCTGCTGCAGGGACCGCTGGTCATTGAAGGGTCGTCGCCGATTCTATTTGAACTCAAGCTAAGGAATAATACCGACAATCCTCTCAATGTGGTGGGGCTTCTGGCGATTGAGTTGATGCTGACCGACAGTCAGGACAATCTGCTGGAGCCGGGCGTCATATTAATACCGGAGAGTACCGCCTTTCTATCGAATGGCGCCGCTGTGGCTTTTGGCGAAACCGACGGCGGGTATATTCAGTTTCGTTTTCAGGATTTCCTGATGCAGTCACAGGAAGAAAGGCTACTGCGATTTCAGGCGCGTCTCAAAGACCGGATAGAGATTGGCGGGTTTGGATTGAGGCTGGAGAATCGGGATATCAGCGCCGTCTTTGCCTCCGGTCCCCGGATTAATCAACCGGTGCCGGTTCGCGGCGAATTCGACAGCAATTTTCGCCTGAGCGGCAATTTCATAATCACCCCCCCATCATTGGGACAATCGCTCATGGCGCGAAACAATCCCTTCAATCCTCATCGGGAAAACGCCGAAATCGCCTACAGCCTGGCGGTTGACGAAACCGTGACAATGACCGTTTACACCCTCAGCGGTGAAGAGGTATATGAAAAGGTATTCGCCGCCGGCGAGGAAGGGGGACGTCAGGGCGCCAATTATGTCACTTGGGACGGGCGAAATGATGAAGGTAAAATAGTGCTCAACGGAGTATATTTAGTAGTTTTCCGGGAAGGTAATTCCGGTCAGAGCCACAAATTAAAGATGGCGGTGCTCAAATGAAACGTAGCTGCCATCTGGCAATAGTTCTGACGGCGCTTGTGCTGGCGCCGGTAGTGTCACTGGTCGCCGGGGATGCCGGGCGAGAGTCGCAGTTTTCTATCGGCTCCGGCGCGCGGGCGTTAGGCATGGGGGGTGGATTTGTGGGACTGGGGGATGATGCTTCGGCGATTTTCTGGAATCAGGCCGCCTTGACCCTTCTTGACCAGCAGGAATTCAATCTGATGCATCTCAGTCTGTTTGAGGGGAGCATATACGATGTAATCTCTTATGTGTATCCGCACGAGCGATTCGGCGGATTTGGAGTCTCCTTCATGCGCCTGGGAACGGGGGATATTTTGAAGCGACGCGACTGGCGCGAGATGGGGGAATTCTCCTATTTCACCTGGCAAATGTTGTTCGGTTACGGACGCCGCTTGGAGGGGGGATTTGCGGTCGGCTCGGCGCTTAAAATCGTCAATCAAACTATGGATAACAGCTCCTCTTATGGCGCCGGTTTGGATATTTCGTTCTACCGGAATCTCTATCGATACTTGAACGCCGGCATTACTTTTCAGGATATTATTTCGCCCAAACTCCGGATAGGCGAAGAATCGGAAGTTACGCCCACTACGGTCATCCTCGGTATAGGGGTTAAGGAGTATCCGCTGGGACGAGATTTGTATCATAATCTCGGTATCTCACTGGAAAAGCCGGAAGAGAGAAGTCTCAAAATCAGAATGGGGGTGGAAACGGTTTACCGCCGAACCCTGTCGCTTCGCGCCGGATATGACCGGGACAATTTCACCTTCGGATTGGGCTTTCAGTATCAGAGATTGCGGCTGGATTATGGCTATAAATTTCTTGATGGCCTGGATGATTCACATCGGTTGGGGCTTTCCTTTAAGGTGGGGATGTCGGTATCGGAAAAAATCCAGCGGCAGAAAGAGCTGGAGAGCGCCCGCGGCAGTACATTGATTCTGGATGACCGCCGTCGGCAGTTTCAGTTCTACAAAGAGCTGGCGGACAAGTATTACAGAAGCAACGCCATTGACTCGGCTTATGTCTATTACCAGCGTTCGCTGGCGTACAACGAGAATGACCGGGATGTGCGCAACCGGATTGACCATATCGACGATATGCGTCGGATGATTTCCGAGCGGGCTCAAAAAGAACTGGTGCAGAGGGAAATGACCCAGCCGATACTGGACAGTTACCACTCTCAGGCGGAGACTTTCTATAAGAAAGGGTCGTATGCGGCGGCGCTTGACATCATTAATATCGGGCTGGGGATTTCGCCTGATAATCAGAGATTTATTGAGCTGCGTAACCATGTTTTTGAAGCGCGTGACTCCGAGATTCGACGGATGATGGACAACGCCGCCAGAGCGGAACGGGAAGGGCGGTATGCCGACGCCGTAACATATTATAACCGGGTGATGGAACTTTCACCGGGGAATGTGGCGGTAAAGCAGCTGATTGCCCGTGACGGAACCATATTGAATAATGCCCAGCTGATAAGCAAAGGCGCCGAGCTCTATGCTTTGGGGAATCTGTCTGACGCCAAAGCCAGGTTTGAGGAAGTGCTGAAATCAGACCCCAATAACCTGGTCGCCCAGGATTATCTGAATCGAATTTTGACCGAGATGAAAGAGGCGACCGAGCTTGAAGATTTGCAGAAAGATGACCGTGTTTGGAAGATATATCTGGAGGCGTTGGAGCATTTCCGGAACGCCGATTATGAAAAGGCGATACTGCTCTGGCAGGAAGTGCTCAAATATTACCCGGGCAACAAGAATACCATAAACAATATTGAACAGGCCCGTTTACGGATGCAGGGCAAGGAATAAACTAATCCTCGCGGCACCCCTGTTTTATATTGAAGGCGGCGCTTTGAAGGTTTATTATTTTATCGATGTTCAACAAGCCGATAAAAGAGATTAACGCCGAATATCAGGCGGAAGAGCAGTTTCTGCCATCGATTCAAAATCTCATACGCGAGACCTGCATTAACGCCGGAATGACGCGCAAGGATGCCGCGGCCGTCACCCTTGCCATCGAAGAAGGGGTGACTAATATCATTCGCCACGCCTATCTGTACGAAAAGGGGTTTGTGCGGATACGGATAGTCATCTATCAGAGGCGGATTGTATTTTCCTTGATGGACACGGGGCGCCCCTTTCAGCCGCAATCCGATACCAAATTGGATCTGAAGAAACTGGTAGAGTCGGGGCGCAAGGGGGGGCTTGGATTCTACATGATAAGCAAGATAATGGATTCGGTGGAGTATATCTCGGCGCCAGGGTTCAACGAGCTGCGCATGACCAGGCTGATATCGCGCCAGCCGGAGAAAGCGCGGCTTTTCATGGGACGGATGTTTACGCTGCGGGTGAAATTCTCGGTTTATACCTTTGTCATAATGTTGACCATCATCGCCGGGGCATATATTCTTATCAACGAGCGGAGCGTCAAAGGAATCAGGGAACATCTGCACGACACGGTCACGGCGCTGTCAAAAACGATGGCGGCGCAGGCAGCCGGTTTCGTTCTGAACCGGCGGTCCGATGTTGAATTTGATGAATTGGCGATAAGCTATATTGAAGCCAACCCTGAGTTAATCTGGCTGGTAATCGTAGACTCTTCGGACTATATACTTGCCGATACGCGGGATATCAGGAATCTTCACAAGAAATATGAACCGCCGGAAAATATCGACCCAACGGCCGTAGGTGTGCCGCAGAAATTCGGCAACGGTGATAGAGAGCTGTACTATCTTTACAGGGAGGTCAAAAGCGGGGAGAGGAAAATCGGGGGCATCCAGATGGTTTACACCGGCGAGCAGTATCTGGCTGAAATCGATGCCGAGCGGCAAAAAATAATTTTTCTGACGCTGATAGGGCTGGCTATCGGCATCGGCGGAATCTACCTGCTGTCTAATTATTTTGTTAGCCCTATCGTGCGCATTACCGAAAGGGTTCGCAAATTCAGCTCAGGAGATATTGAGACGGAGCTTCCGCTGGAAGGCGTCGAAGAATATTTCGAGATATCCAAGGCGTTGAATGAAATGATGAGCCGGTTGCGTCGCGATCGCGAGAACATTATCGAGCGGGAGAGGGTTGCCAAGGAAATAGAAGTCGCCGGGCAGATTCAGAAAATGCTCCTTCCCGGCAAGCTGCCGGAAGTCCCGGGGTTGCAGCTGGATGCCTTCTACCGGGCGGCGTCAAGAATCGGCGGGGACCTTTATGACGTCTTTCCGATAGACCAGAAGCGGTATTGCCTTCTGGTGGCCGATGTTTCCGGAAAAGGGATACCGGCGTCACTGGTTATGTCGGTGCTGCGAACCGTGATTAAGACCCAGGCGAAAGGGAAAGAGACACCCCACGATATCCTTGAAGCGGTGAACAACTTTATTCTTGATGATATTCCCCCGGGCATATTTATCACTATCTGTCTCGGTGTCTTCAACAGCGAAAATAGGACTCTAAATTTTGTTTCCGCCGGGCATAATCCGCTGCTTTACTTCAAGAGCAGCGAAAAAAGGGTCGAATTGATAAATCCCTCCGGGGTGCCGCTGGGTTTGCCGCTGGACCGTCCCGAAGACTTTGGGCTTAAGTTGCGGGAGCAGACGCTTGAGCTTCAGGAAGGCGACATTGTCTTCATCTATACCGACGGCATCACCGAATCGATGAGCCGCACCGGCGAAAAATATGGTATGGAGCGGCTGTTGAATCTGTTTCGGGAGCGCATTGCGTTAAATTCATCGGTCAGTCCCAAAGAAGTAACCGCCCTGGTTTTAGAGGATATTGACCGCCATGCCGGAATGGCGGTTCAAAATGACGATATAACTTTTATCGCCCTGAAATGCTGCCCGCCGGTCAAAACGGAAAGTGAATTGCGCGTCGAAATAGAAAAGCACAATTGACTTAATTCCATCGTATTTTCTGCCATCCTCTCTCATTAATTTTTTAGTGCCATTTTAAGGCTCAATCGATTATAATTGTGGCTATGGAGAATATCAAAATCTCAGTCTCCGAGGGGGGGCGGGAAGATACCGTGTCGGTCGTCCGCGTGGACGGAGTAATCGACACCCTTACCGCCTCGCAGCTGGAAGAGGTTTTGGAGCGTCTGCTGAAGCGGGAGCGATTCAATATCGTTCTTGACCTTGCCGGAGTCGATTATATTTCGTCGGCCGGGTGGGGTATCTTCATCTCCCGTATCAAAGAAGTCCGGGAGAACCGGGGTGATATAAAACTTGCCAATATGGTGCCGAATGTAAAGGAGATTTATGAACTCCTGGAATTCGATAACATATTGACCAGTTACGAGAATCTCGGCAGCGCCAAATCATCTTTCGGCAGCTCCGCGGGGTCCGACCCGCTAAAAAAAAAAGAGCCGATAGCCCGCCTCGCCGGCACGACCATTGAGGAACTGCCCGGTTTTACATCCCGAGACGGGGGAAATACCACGGCGGCAACCCGCCAGGCGGCGTCGGGGTCTTACCTCGAGGAAACCGAAGAGCTGATTCTCGGGGCAATTCGGCAAGATCCGTTCTATACCATCGGTGAACTTAAGATGGTATTAGAAGAAGCGCACCCCGGTTTGAAAATCGGCTGGTGGGGCATATTCAAAATCCTCCGGAAAAATCACCTTGTTTCCCGTCGTGCCCGCTTCCGCTTCGCCCGACAGCGACGTCACCAGGGCTGATATTTTAATTGACACAAAATTTTAATTGGGTACCTTAAAAGAGGAAGAGTGGATTATCTCAACTTTATGGCAGAGAAAGTCTTAATTATTATCCTGGCGGCCCTGGTGGTGGTCCTTGCTTCCCTGATAATAATTCGTAAGCTTCGGGACCGCCGGACCGTTCCGCTGAAAGAGGAGGCAGTGGACGAACTGGTCGCTGCCATTGCGAATAATATTAGAGAAGGAGCGGTGCAGGATATTGCCAGCCGGGTATCCAATATTTTGAAGAAATTTCTTGGATGCGAGCGGATATTATTTCTGAGGTACTACAAAGGTCGTTTGGAGGTAAACTACCTGCACGGGCTAATTAGAGTTGACCGGATGGCGGTATCTTTCAAGCTGACGCCGGAGATTCAGAATCATCTGAAGAAGTTTGCCCATCTGGGGAAGACGGAGAGTCTTAAAAAGATACTTCCGGAGGCGTCGCTAAAAGCAATTGAAGCGCTGGGGTTATGGGCGTTTTTCCCGGTTTTCTTGAGAGAGAATCTATACGGGGTTTATTTCATAAAGAC
>JBFMEF010000057.1 GCA_040753495.1 Candidatus Zixiibacteriota bacterium | reverse complement strand
CTGATTTGTCTTCCAGAGAATAAAGGTCCCTATCGGATACCCTTTCAGAATACTGTCTATGAGTCCCGCCGTTTGTGCTTTAGTCCATACAAAGTCACGTTGGAAAAGGGGAATCTTCACTCTTCCCTTGGATATTTCCGTGAAGAAATCATCGTATTTTTCTGTAACTGGTTTAGGTAGTCTCATAATAACTCCATTATTCGCAGGCTCTCAATTCCCCGGTCATCGACAATTTTCACCGCTATCTTCTTATGCTCCCCGGCTTCAAAATCTAGCGAGACGGTCCCGCGATACTTCTCTATCAGTTCCTCATCGATTTCCGCTTTTAGGTTGCGCGCCAGTTTCGCCCACCCTTCATCGTCGCCGGCCATAGGGAAAAATACCTGTTTCGGGAAAAGGCTCCGCCCATCGTAATCGGTATCGAGCATCCAGATAGCAATCTTCTCCGGTCCGCCCGATTCTACCGCGCCGGTCTTGGTGTTGTAATAATCAAAACCGAGTAGTTCGACCTGATACCGGTTCGGCTTGTCTTTCTCGTTAATAGTGCGCACGACAATATCCGGCTGGCCGATTAGCCAGAAACTTTCATTCGACGACCGCTTTTTCTTCAGGTCGTCAGTAAGAAGGTCGGTGTTCATTTGCGCCTTCAAGAGCGTTACCCCGGGCCAATCGGTCTCTTCAATATCCTTTGCCGCCTCCGGGTCAAACTGGAAAGCGGCGAAGATGACGATTTTAGGTCTCGGCACAAGCTTATGCGCCTCTTCGATTGCCGCTTCCACCTGCCTCTGCTCCAGCGGGGCATGCTCCGGCCCGAACGAAACCACCACCCTCTGCGGAGTGGCCTCTTTAGTTTCGGCATCGGCATTGAGATACCGTGTGCCGGCAAGAGTCTCCACCCGGGTGAACTCGATTCTCTGGCCGCTCTTGCCGCGGATACCGGTCTTGAACAGCTCATCTTTCCATTCGGAATGCCGCAGGGTGGCGCCGCTTCTGCCGATTGAATCATCAGCCGGCCCGGTGTCTTTCACTTCCGCCAGCGGCTTCACCATCGGCGCCGGAACCGCTTCGACTGTGAATGGTCCCGTGACGCGGGCTCGGGAGTTGTCAACATACGGCTGGTCATAAAGCGTTTCCTGACCCGGCGGTTCATTATTGGCGATTGATTTGAGAGTGATATGCGGGACAGTTTTGTATTTGAATCCGCTTCCGACCCCTTCTTCCGGGTGCGCCAGTTCATAATAGTCGAAAACTGCCGTCATCAGTCTCTGCTTGGCGAGAGCGATCGCAACCCGTGAAGTATCGCAGGTTATCCATCGTCTTCCCCACTGTTCCGCAACATATGCGGTGGTGCCTGAGCCGCAGGTCGGGTCGAGAACAAGGTCGCCAGGGTCGGTGGTCATGAGGAGGCAGCGTGCGGAAATCTTAGTGTTGGTCTGAACAATATAAATCTTCGGATCGGTAAAACTACCCGTCATTGTATCTGTCCATATGTTGTTGAACGGGCTAACTGGGAAGTCATCAATGTACCCAATCCAAGCAAGAGAATCTCCTGAAACCACGAGTCTACCGCCTTTTACCATGCTTTCCAGCCCTTCAGTTGTGGTCTTCCAATGACAGTTTTTAGGAGGTTTGTAATCAACCCCATTAAATCTAAATGGCATGGAGCCAGATTCGGTATAGCCTTGCGATATGAGCGAAATCAATCTGTATCGGCGAGCATCTGTGGGGAGGGGAATTTCCCCAGAAAGTTCCTTTTCAGTCATCTTCCTTCTCTCGCCATTTTTCAATTCAACAAACTTGTACAGACCGATCGACTCCATCTCGAGCTTTGACACAAAGAGTGGACGGACCTTGACTCTCTCCATATTATTCGCATACCAGACTATGTAATCAGCTACATTTGCAATAGTATTGGAAGCCTGATAGGCAGTTTTCTTCAGAGTAATTAGCCCAATAAAATTCTTCTTTTTGAACACCTCATCCATCAATCCTCTGATATAGTGCAAATTCTCATCCGAGATTTGTACAAACACACTGCCACTGTCATTCAACAACTCATGAGCGACCAGGAGCCGGTCGCGCAGGTAGGACAAGTAAGAGTGTATACCCAACTCCCAAGTGTCGCGGAATGCCTTCACCATCTCCGGCTCCGCTGTCAAATCCTCATCTTTCCCGTCCTTGACATCCCGCTTGTTCACAAACGGTTGGAAATTGGAGCCATATTTTATTCCGTACGGCGGATCGATGTATATCATCTGCACCTGCCCGGCCATCCCCTCTTTCTCCAGAAGGGAATTCATCACCACCAGGCTGTCGCCGGCAATCAGCCGGTTCGACCAGTTGTGGGAATGCTTGTAGAAATCTATTGCTTCGCGAATAGGCAGGTTCTTGTCGAGTGTCTCAAAGAATGAAAACTGCGGCTCGGAACCATTCCGCTTCTTGACCGCCTGAATTATGGTTTTGGGGTCGATTCGCTCATGAACATGAAGCGAGACGGTGGGAACTTCAAATGATGTCCGCTCGGCTTTGCCGGCCCAGTTGAGATACGGCTCCTGCCGCCTTTTCAGTTCCTTGAGAGCGGCCTTGACCTCTCCGAGAGTCTCCGCGGCCAGTCCGCCATCGATAATCTTTTCTATCTGGCTTCGCTGGCTGTCGAATTGCAGAGCCGGGTCGATATGGGGGTCGTAGCGGTAGGTTTTCTTGCCGGCATCTTTATCGGTCTGGCTGTCAACCAAGCCGACCGGCGGGTTATTGACCCGCGTCTTATCTTTATGGTCATACTGCTCGATGGGGCGTTTCTTGCCCCCGGAAACCGCGGACCGTTTCTTACTGATTTTGGACAGACTCTTAGCCCGGCCGGTGATTTTACGGGACGTCTTATTAGCTTTAGGCAACCAACCCTCCTGAGATGCGATTGAAAGCTGATGAAATTCAATATAATCGCGTATCTTCGTTTGTCAATAATTTGTCGATTCGAGGATTTATCAAATATACCAATCCGCCACTGACAATTCTTGACACTATTTTGACTTTTTGGGTAATAGACCATAGGTCCAGAGTGACGGCGAAGGGACTGCTTAAAGTAAGAAATGTGTCTTTGGCGGGCAGCGAATTCTCCACTTTTATGGAATCAGAGTCAGGAGAATAAATTAAAAATTCTTGAGGGCAAGATGGCGAACTCCGCTTATTTCCAATTGAGATAAGACCTTATGACAAATGCAGAAAAATCAAGAAGTCTGATTCAATGGTATTGAAATTAAATCCAACAGTTTATATACTGTGTATGAAAAATCGGCGGCAGAATTGCGGTCCGCCGCCGAACAAGTCCTTAAAACTTAAACTGGATTAGTAGAAAGGACCATTTATTTTAAGACGTCTAAACCATTTTGTCAAGGGGCATGTGCGGGGGCGATATCGCAAGTTGGAAATCCAGTTCTGCGAAATTTGTCGGTCAATTTTCATGCTGAACGATATAAGGGGCGCTTATGGCAAAATCTGAGGAACTCACTGCCGGCTTGATTGCATCCTCCGACCTTGCCGCAAGAACCGGGCATCCCGGTAAGGATATCCGCCCCTGCATAGCCCAACTGATTGAAACAGTTATAAATAAAGGAGAATTCCCGAATAGAAGTGAATCGGCATTGGTAATTGCCACGGAATTCAATCGAATCGGACTTGACTATGAGGAGGCGAATCGCCAGATTGAGATATGGAACAGCGGGAACAATCCGCCCCTCAAGATAAGCGAACTTCGCAAGGCTGTATCAAATGGATATCTGAAGAGCTATAACTACGGATGCAGAAATCCAATTCTATCTGCCTTTTGTGCTGAGGAATCTCTCTGCCCCTTCATAACTCAAGTAAAGGGCAAGGGCAAAATCCTCAACGACCTTGACTTCATTTCGTTCAAATGGCCCAAGAGTCTTTCTAACCGCCAAGTACTAATCTATGCAGTAGCATTGCCCTATCTGGAGAAGAAGCGTAAGATTGGCAGAGGGGGTCTGATTTGCGCCAATCATAAGCAGATCGCTGAAACTTGCGGAGTCTCCCCGGGGCGAATTGGAAGAGACTTGATGGTGCTCCACTTAGTAGGGCTAATTGAATACAATGTCGGCACTCCCAGGAAGTGGGAGGGGATGGCATCGGAAATCAGAAGGGTCTTCCCTATTCCGCGTCCTGGCCGTGACACTATCAAGAAACTCAAGGAATTTAAAGATGATGAAGCGTCAAATTGAAATTTGCGACTACATGAATAAAGTACCCAATGTAATAGAAGAAATGGTTAATGCTGATGGTCAATGACATCTGGAAATGGTTTGATGGCAAATTCAAAGTCCATTGCCGGGAATATGACCAGGCAAGGCAGATTCTGGGGTGGAACGGAGCCGAAGAAGGCGGGATTTATCAGTTTCCGGACGGGCATGTCGAAATGGATGTGCTCATCCCGGGACGGCTTTATGACCGGGTCGCCAAACTTCTGAAACTGCCGAACAAAGCCAAATCACCGGGGCGGGTCGTGGTTGGCAAGCAGAAAGCTGAGACCAATTCCAGACACCGGTTTTTACGCAGGTCATTTTCAGAAATCTGCCCGTACAGGCAGGAACCGGAGCAAGGATGAAATCGGAGATGGACGGGAATTTTCGCGATGCCAGATCACAATATCGACGGTCCATAGATCGGGACATTATTTCAATTAAGGAGAAGCCTGTATGTTATTAAAACACAACGCTATACGGTCGAAATCGAGATGGCCGGAGACGACCGGTTTCTTATTGATTTCGAATTATAGTTTTGGGACATAATGGTACTTGTAGGCAAAGCGGTCTGGTCAAAGAAATATATGACCTGCGAGTGCTGGGCGCTTGATATGATATTTCTGGCCAAGAAGGTCAGTTTCGAATACGAGACCTGCGCCAGCGTTTCATGGACAAGTACCTGGG
>JBFMEF010000056.1 GCA_040753495.1 Candidatus Zixiibacteriota bacterium | reverse complement strand
TCGGAATCGGAATGCATCTTTTATCCGCCAGATAAGCCCCGGTCAGTGATTCGCGGCACTTTCTTATCTGTTCGGGAGTGCCGGCGACGACCACCCGTCCTCCCATTTGTCCCGCGCCGGGACCCAAGTCAACCACGTAATCAGCCGATTCAATTGTCTCCCGGTCATGCTCTACTACAATAACGGTATTCCCCAGGTCGCGCAGGTCGGTGAGGGTATTCAGCAATTTTCGATTATCCCGCTGGTGCAGCCCGATAGATGGCTCATCAAGGATATACATCACCCCGACCAGCCGCGAGCCAATCTGGGTCGCCAGACGAATCCTCTGTGATTCCCCGCCGGAAAGGGTCGAGGTCGCTCTGCCAAGAGTAAGATAACTGAGTCCAACATTATCCATAAAGGAAAGTCGCTCCCGAATCTCCTTCAGTATCTGACGGGCAATCAGCTCCTGCCGCTTGGTAAGTTTCAGTTCCTCAAAAAATCTCCGCGCCTGCTTGATTGACATCTCCGTCACCGTTTCAATATTCTCGCGATTGATAATCACCGCCAGCGCTTCCGGTTTGAGACGCGCCCCCTTGCAGGCCGGGCAGGGGGAGATTGACATATACTGCTCTATCCACTGGCGAACTCCCGACGACTGCGTCTGCCGGTAACGTCGCTCCAGATGCGGTATCACTCCTTCATAGGAGCCGCGGTATTCACCGGTGCCGCGACCGTTGGAAAACTCATATTCAAACTGTATCTGCTCCCGTCCGGAACCGTGCAATATTGTCTCCTGCACCCGGGGCGGCAAATCCTGAAAAGGCGTGCTGAACTTGAAATTGTAATGGCGCGCCACCCCTTTGAGCATATGCCGGTACCAGTTGGAAATCTCCGCCCCCCAGGGATGAATCGCTCCCTGATTTATTGAAAGAGCCCGGTTCGGCACGACTAAGTCTGGGTCGATTTCCATCTTCTGCCCCAGGCCGGAACAGGTCGGGCAGGCGCCAAAGGGAGAGTTAAAAGAAAAAATTCTCGGCGTCAGCTCTTCGTAACTGATTCCGCACTGCACACAGGCGGCTTGCTCGGAGAATAGATGGTCCTTGCCATTAATATTTATAATGACCACGCCGCCGCCTGTCTTGAGCGCGGTTTCGACCGAATCGGCCAGACGTTTGCTCGATGATTTCTTCACCACCAGCCGGTCGACAATGACTTCAATGGTATGCTTGACATTCTTGGCTAATTTGATTTCGCTTTCCGATTCGATAATATTGCCATCGACCCGTAGCCGCACATACCCTTCCCGCCGCGCCGTCTCCAGGATATCCTTGTGCTCCCCTTTGCGCCCCTGAACCAGAGGCGCCATCACCATCAAGCGCGACCCCTCCTCAAAGGAGAGCGCGGCATCGACAATCTGCTCAACCGTCTGGCGCGAAATAGGCCGCCCGCATTTAACACAGTGCTGTACCCCAATGCGCGCAAAGAGCAATCGGAGGTAATCGTAAACCTCCGTCACTGTCCCGACTGTGGAACGGGGGTTCTTGGCAGCTCCCTTCTGCTCAATCGAAATCGCCGGCGAAAGCCCTTCGATAAAATCGACATCCGGTTTTTCCATCAATCCCAGAAACTGACGAGCATAGGCTGAGAGCGATTCGACATACCGTCTCTGCCCCTCGGCGTAAATGGTATCGAACGCCAGTGACGATTTCCCCGAACCGGATAAACCGGTAATAACCACCAGTTTATAGCGGGGAATCTTCAGGTCGATATTCTTCAGATTATGTTCGCGGGCGCCTTTTATATGAATAAATTCTGTTTCTGTCATATTTCTCCCCAAAAAGGGTAACTTATAATATACTGCAATTTCTCCGGCGCGATTAATCATTTTTTGCAGTTTTAAATAGCCTTTTTGAGGCAGATAGAGAATCACATTTCGCCACCCAACTGCTCATTATGCATTTCAGCCCCTCCGCGTCTGCCGCTGCCTGCATTCCGGAGCGCACTACGGTCGGCGCCTCAGGGCATGCTTGTCGCTGCAACCGCAATCTTCCCCTTATAAGTGCCTGCAGACGCCCTCGTCTGCAGTTTATGATTGTGAAGCAGGACGACTGACGATGTTTTATGACCATGGTCCCTTTAAAACGTCTATATTTGACCGGTCCTACCGCAGTGTTCGTTACCTCCGGAATTAATGGAATGAGAAGGATTTTTGACTCGCCTGCCTGCGCTAAGGGATTCCTCTTGACAATAAGGGATAAGAGTATCACATCTCTTGTTAAAAGGACATTTTATTCATTAATTATATCTTATGATGCACCCGGAAACCCCCTCTATTCAGCTTCACCCACAGGACTGCCTCATCGGCATGCGGGAGATGTCCCCCCGGTCGGTCGATATTGTTGTAACTTCTCCCCCCTATAATATCGGAGTCAAATACCGCCGGTATGACGATTCCATCCCGCGGCAAAAGTACCTTCAGTGGATGGCCGAATGGGGTAAAGAAATAAAGCGGGTCCTCAAAGAAACCGGCTCTCTTTTCCTGAATGTCGGCTCCAAGCCGACCTCGCCGGAACTCCCTTTCCAGGTCTTGAATGCGCTTCTCCCCGAATTCAGACTGCAGAACACTATTCACTGGGTCAAATCAATCTATATCGAATCGGAGAGTTACGGCAGGAAGTTCGATATCAACGTGGGGCACTACAAGCCGATCAACAGCCCCCGTTTCCTCAATGACGCTCATGAATATATTTTTCATCTGACCAAAACCGGAGACATCAGACTGGACCGGCTGGCGCTCGGGGTTCCGTATAAAGATAAATCCAATATCGCTCGCTGGAAAAACGGCGACAGAAAGGTCCGTTGCCGCGGCAACTGCTGGTTCATCCCGTATGAAACCATCCAGAGCCGTAACAATGACCGTCCTCACCCGGCATCATTTCCCGTGCAACTGGCGGAGAACTGTATTCGTCTCCACGGAACCAAGAAAGACCTTCTCGTGCTCGACCCTTTCGCCGGAATCGGCAATACCGCTCTTGCCTGCCAAAAATTGAAGGTCAATTTCATCGGGTTTGAAATTGACCCGTATTATCTAAAGACAGCTGCGAAAAGGTTAAAGGCGGCAGCCGACAAACCGCTTGACAAAAGATAACTCCTCAATATCTTTGCCTTCTCAATGAATGACCGCAAAGAATATTTTGAGTCTTTCGCCGACGACTGGGATAAGAATTTCACCGCCGAAGACCTCGAATTCCTCACTTTCCTGATCGATACCTTCAATCTGAAAGAGGGCAACCGGGTGGTTGACCTCGGATGCGGCACAGGGGTGCTCTTCGATATTATTCGACGTCGGGTCGGCGACAGCGGAATGGTGGTCGGGGTTGATTTTTCCTCCCGCATGGCGCATAAGGCGCTTCAAAATTTCCCCTTCCGGAACTGTTTCGCCATTGACGCCGATGTCGAGCAGCTCCCGCTTCAGTCCGGGTATTTTCACCTGGCGGTCTCTTTCGCTTCCTTCGCTCATTTTGCTCATCCCGAGCGGGTTATAGCGGAGGTGGCGCGAGTTCTCCAGCCGGGCGCGCCGTTCCATATTATCCATCTTCTCGGAAGCCGGGAACTTGCCAGACATCATCATCATGCCGGCGGACCGGTGGCGCATGATGTCTTGCCCTCTGCTGATAAGATGAACGAGATGTTCCGCTCCGCCGGTTTCGACAGAATCGACATTGTTGACCAGCATGGGTTGTACCACGCTTCAGGTCGGAAGATATGACCGTTAAGCTCGGTCCCCGCCGTATTTCCTTTATCGCCCTGTATCTCGCCCTGACAATTATCCTGCCGGTCGCTTTTCATCAGTTCGGTGTGGCCGGACGAATTTTCCTCCCGATGCATATCCCGGTCCTTCTTTGCGGCTTCACCATCGGCGCTACCGCCGGCGCCATTGTCGGCCTGCTTGCGCCGGTCCTCTCCCATCTTCTGACCGGCATGCCGCCGCTTTATGCCGTGCCGCTCATGACTCTGGAGTTGCCGCTCTATGGTATTGTCGCCGGATTGACCTATAAAAAAATGGGGATGAATATCTATCTATCGCTTCTTATCGCCATGGTCATCGGGCGGCTCGCTTTTGCTCTCGGCCTGGTGATACTGGGATTGTTTATTGAATTGCCGTACGGACCGATGCAGTTTTTTGCCGCGGGTGGCGCGGTGGTAACAGGTCTTCCCGGAGTCATTCTGCAGATTATAATTATCCCACCGCTGGTCGCCGCCATCAAACGAGCGCAAAGAGCTAATTAGTCTCCGACCAGAATACTCTCAATCTATTCCGGTCTTACCGACCTTCCGCCTGTTTATGCGTCGTCGTAAATCTTACTTCTTCGCCATCGAGAGTTTCATCTGTGCGCCGTCGGGTATGCAATTGATGCGCCGTCGGGTATGCAATTGATGCGCCATCGGGTATACTACTCTTTATGCTCCGTCGGGAATCTTTCCCGACGGAATCCTTTTGTGCGCCGTCGGGAATCTCATTTAACGCGCTATCGAAAATCTCATTAGTGCGCCGTCGGGAATCTTTCCCGACGGAATCATTCTTCTCCCGCGCCGTCAGGTGTCTCACCTGACGGAAGAGTCGGAATCACCCGCCACTGGCGGATTCCGGACCGCTAAATCGCATCAATAAAAAACATCCCTTGCCGCCATCGCAACTCCTTACCATCCAATATCTTGCCATATCACAAATCCCCCTTAATTCATTGCCAAATCATATAAAAAATATTATCTTTCCGGGTCAAATTTGAGAGCGGATTACGGCTCTTTCCGCCTCAAAAAAATGATAAGAAATATTACTGCATAAAGGATTCTAAAATGCCCCTCGAACGCGAAAAAATCGTCTCCATCTACCTCGAAGAGGAGATGAAAAATTCATATCTCGATTACTCCATGTCGGTCATCACCAACCGGGCTCTGCCGGATGTCCGTGATGGCCTCAAGCCATCCAATCGACGTATCCTTGTCGCCATGAACGACCTCAATCTCTCGCCCGGACGCCCCTATCGTAAATGCGCCAAAATCGCCGGCGATACCTCCGGTAATTATCATCCCCACGGCGAGCAGGTGGTCTATCCGACACTGGTTCGAATGGCGCAGGATTTCAACATGCGCTACCCGCTGGTTGACGGGCAGGGGAATTTCGGCTCCATCGATGGCGATGGCGCCGCCGCCATGCGGTACACTGAAGCCCGTCTCACGCCGATCGCGATGGAAATGCTTGCCGACCTTGAAAAAGATACTGTTGATATGATGCCCAACTACGATGAAACCCGCACCGAGCCGCGCGTCCTCCCCGGAAAATTCCCCAATCTCCTCTGCAACGGCACCTCCGGTATCGCGGTCGGTATGGCATCCAATATCCCGCCGCATAATCTCGGCGAAATAGTTGACGGTATCGCCGCTCTTATCGACAATCCCGAAATCACCAATGACGAACTGATGGAGTTTGTCCCCGGTCCCGATTTTCCGACCGGCGGCATCATCTCCGGACGGCAGGGGATTATTGAAGCCTACCGCAGCGGCAAAGGACGACTCTCGGTCCGCGCCAAAGCCGCTATCGAGCAACAGAAGTCAGGAAGAGATTTTATTGTTATCACCGAAATCCCTTTTCAGGTGAACAAGTCCAATCTCCTTGAGAGAATCGCCGAACTGGTGCGCGATAAGATGATTGACGGCATCTCCGACCTCCGCGATGAATCTGACCGTGACGGCATGCGTATCGTGGTCGAACTCAAGCGCGACGCCCAGCCTGAAATTGTCCTCAATCAATTGTTCAAACATACCCAGATGCAATCCACTTTTGCCATTATGATGCTGACCCTGGTCGGCGGGGTGCCGATGGTCCTCTCGCTCAAAGAGATGATGGAGCAGTTCCTGATTCACCGTCACGAGGTGGTTGTCCGCCGGACCAAATTCGATTTGAACAAAGCCGAAGAGCGCGCCCATATCCTCGAAGGGTACAAAATCGCCCTCGACAATATCGACGCCGTCATCGAACTGATTAAAAAATCAAAAGATACTCCCACCGCCCGCGAAGGGCTGATGACCCGCTTCAAACTCTCCGAAAAGCAGGCCAATGCCATCCTCGATATGCGCCTGGCCCGTCTCACCGGCCTGGAGCGCCAGAAAATCGAAGAGGAATATCTCGCCACTATCAAGTTAATCGCCGAACTGAAAGGAATTCTGGAGTCAAAACCGCGTCGGATGGCGATTATCAAAGAGGAACTTCTCGAACTCAAGAAAAAATATGGCGATGACCGCCGCACCGAAATTCAGGATGCCGCCGAAGAATTCACCGTCGAAGACCTGATTGCCGAGGAAGATATGGCTATCACTATCTCCCACGCCGGCTATATCAAGCGGCTCTCGGTCTCGATGTACCGTCGCCAGAACCGCGGCGGACGAGGCGTTATCGGCATCGAAACCAAGGAAGAAGATTTCGCCGAGCATCTTTTTGTCGCCTCGACGCACGATTATATTCTTTTCTTCTCCAACAAAGGACGCTGCTACTGGGTGAAGGTGCACGAGATTCCGACCGGCGGACGTCTTGCCAAAGGAAAACCGATTGTCAATATGGTCACTCTCGGCGAAGGGGAGAAGATTACCGCTTTCTGCAAAGTCCGCACCTTTGATTCCGACAAATATGTCGTGATGGCGACCCGCAACGGCACCGTCAAGAAAACTTCGCTTGACGCCTTCTCCAATCCGCGCAAAGTCGGCATCAACGCCGCCGACCTGCCGGAGGAGGACGAACTTATCGAGGCCGCTATCACCGACGGCACCTTCGAAATCATCCTCGCCACCCGCATGGGGCAGGCGATTCGCTTCCCCGAAGAAAAAATCCGCCCCATGGGGCGCGGCGCATACGGCGTCCGCGGCATCACCCTCGAAAACAAAGACTACGTCATCGGCATGGTGGTGGTCAAGCGCGACGCCTCCCTTTTGACTGTCTGCGAGAACGGCTACGGCAAGCGCACCAGCATCAACGATTACCGTGTCACCAACCGCGGCGGCAAAGGGGTGATTAATATCAAGACCACCGACCGCAACGGCGAGGTGGTCGCCATAAAAGAAGTCCTCGACGATGATGAACTGATTCTGATTACCAAGAAAGGTATCACCAACCGCCAGAGCGTCAAGGCGATAAATGTCATAGGCCGCAACACCCAGGGCGTCCGCCTCATCTCCCTCGACAAAGACGACAAAGTGGTGGATGTGGCGCGGGTGGTGAAGGAGGAGTAGGGGGGTATTTTAAAATTGCGGTACGGAATTGAGAATTTCTAAATTTTAAATTAGTGAGGTCACTATGAGACAGCCAATCGGTGCCCCATATCTTATCAGCGATTTCTTAGAATGGGATGCAAGTGGTCAACTCATAATTGCTCCGAAGTTCCAAAGGCGCGATATTTGGATCCCCAAAGCAAAGTCGTACCTAATTGACACAATTCTCCGAGGAATGCCTATACCACCGGTCTTCATTAGATTAAAGACAGACCCGGTTCAACAGAAATCAGTGCGAGAGGTAGTCGATGGTCAGCAGAGGTTGAGGGCTGTACTCGGTTTCATCAAAGGTGACTTTTCAATCTTGAAGATGCACAATGTGGAATTCGCTGGTATGACTTTCCGCGATCTGCCCCATGATGTTCAACGTGAGTTTCTCAGCTACAAGTTCCTTGTTTATTTGCTGGAGGATGTTTCCGATTCAGAAGTCTTGAGCATCTTCGCTCGTATGAATACTTACACCGTGAAACTCAACCATCAAGAATTGCGAAATGCAGAGTTTTTTGGTCCTTTTAAAACCATTATTTATCAACTTGCCTACTCCCATAATTCTTTTTGGACTACAAACAAGATTCTTTCCGATGCTCAAATTGCCCGAATGGCGGACGCGGAACTGGTTTCCACATTGATTGTAACGTTGCTGGACGGTATAAGAGTAACTAAGCACAAAGATTTGCACGAATTCTATGCGAAATATGAAGAGGAATTCCCTGGGCAAGACAGACTGGCTAGGGAATTTGAGATAATTATCGATACTATCGGCGATTTGCTTGGCTCCGTATTGAAGAATACTATTTTTCAACGCATACCACTATTCTACACCCTATTTGTATCGCTCTATGATGCCAGATTTGGGCTTCCGAAGTCAAAAAGACCGTTACAAAAATTTGACCAAGGCTTGATATCAGAAATAAGGACTAGATTACTTCTCCTGTCTAAGTATCTGGACTCTGGCGTTCTTGAAGAAAGGCACCCTGAATTCGTTAAGGCATCAAAATATAGTACTGCTGATGCCAGGACTCGCAAAATTCGCCACGATTTCATTTGGGATTATGTCATCTTAGCTAGGAAGCGAGTCTAATCTGAGAGTAATGTTTCTCGTATCATCCTATTCACCATGCCTGGAATTTCAAACCAAGCCGTACTGATTGAATTTCATCGCCTAGTTAGCGATTATCTCAACTTAGTCTCCTTTGCGGAACAGTTTAGGGAACCAAGCGGTATCGGTTTCAAATCAATAGGTATCCGAAGAGTGGAGTTGATTGCAGGTGCGAGTCTTTTGTTCATCTATCAGGCTTGGGAAGACTTTTTGGAAAACACCTTCACAAGATACATGTGTGGTGCGTGCGGTCCGAGTGGTTACATGCCTGTTCTGTCCCAGCCTAAGTATCAATCAATTGCAGATGCTCACAGGAATTTGCTTGCTGGACAGCAGTATTTAAAATGGAATGCTAACAGCACTATATCGAAAGCGCAGCAATACTTTCAAAATGGGGAACCTTACTTCACAGCTGTCGGTTCAGTGCGCCAAATCATATCTGATGTGGAAACGGTAAGAAACCGATTTGCGCATAGGTCTGCTTATGTGAAGACACAGTTCAAAATACTTATACGTCGCGAGATTGGCTATCTACCTCGCGGTATGACCCCTGGTCGATTTCTCAGAAGCATCAACCATAATATATCTTTATCAAATTTGTCATATATCCAATACTATGCAAATAGTCTAATTGCCGCTAGTATTGCAGTTGCACCTTGAATTCAATGTGCGCGGCTCCGCCTTAAGCGGAGTCCTTCATCTGCCCGTCCCCTGCCCGGCGGCTCTTCCGACCCGCCGCCATCAAAATCTTTGATTGTCAAAACCCCCACTCGCACCTCGTCATGCACACAAGGCTCGGGGGGATTTTGACCTACTCGGCTGACGCAGCCGGTAAGTAGGGGTCGACCCGCGTGTCGACCCAGAATCATCCCCGTATCTATCGGGGGATGATTCCAACCATGGGCGAACGCACCGGTTCGCCCCATAAAAAAAGCCCGAACCACCGTCCGGGCTTTTTCTTCTCAAGCCGTCCTCTAAAACAGGTAATGCGTCACACTCCCGCTCAAATAAAGCGCCTCATACTCAAAATCATTGTACGATATGAAAACATTCCGCGGCTGATACCCGTTGGTATATTCAATGCTCAGATTCACATAAGTCGGTATCGTTATCCGGTACGTCGCCGTCAGCCTGAGGAGCAGTACCATATCATCATATGAGAACTTCCTGACCACCCTCTCCCTCTCATCTCCGCCAGTTTTTTCCGTTTCCGTATCCGTCCGGTCAAACCCGCCGTAACCGAGCGTGCCGTACATCATGACCGTGGTGCGGGTATTCGGAATGTAATAGAACGTAGCGCCGGTCGACGCCATATAGAAATTCTCGAACTCAAATTCCGTTTCCCCCAACTTGGTCGTGTCCGACGGGTCAACATAGATATATTCCGCTTCCTGATTAGCCTTCCCCCCGATATAATACTGCAAGTTCAATGATAAGTAATAATGCCATTTCATATTCAGCGGCTTGGAATATGATGCCGAAAACAATAAATACGGCAAGGTTGAAGTTCTCTTCCGGTCAATTTCGTACTTCTGAGATGAGCTGTAATTATAAGTGGTGTCAATTACGTCAGCCGTATCGACATGGTAATGCTCGTACAATGTCCTGGACGTGTACAGATATTTGGTGTCCTGACCATACCCTTCCAGCTCTACTCCCCCGGCCAGCCTCAACATGAATCCGAAATCCCGCCCGACTGACGAGAAGTATGACCAGACATCGCTGGTTAATAGATAAGTCATCGATTGGTCGTTTTTGACTATCCCTTCACCCGCCAGGTAATCCAGAATTTCCTGCATCGACTCGATAAGCCTGATGCGGGAATCAATGGCATGTAGCAGTTTGTTCTTATAGACCAGTTCGCAAAGATGCAGCATCTGCTCCTGCGTCGGCTCCGCCTTTAGCAGGTTATTCTTCTGCAGCTCCTCGATTATATATATTGCCGTAGCGGCGAACCTTCCGGTATACGTCCTCCCCCAATTCGGCCCGGCCGACAGATATATGTTATACGACCTGGAATCATACGGCTGCCGCGATTCGCTCTTACTGTAATTATCAGTGACATACCCCTGTGCATCAGGATAATACAGATAACTGTATTCACTTCCGTTTTGATACTTCTGGTAATCGTACATATTGTAAGCGCCGCTGGCGCTGAAATAGAGGGAAAAATCCCCCTTAATATACTTTCGTGCTCCGAAATTCGGGTAAATTGAATAAAAGTACCACTCATATTCCGACTCGTTCTTCGAGTTCCCTAGGTAGGAATTAGGATATTCACTGACGGAATTCGTAGCGGACTTTTGCCTGCCATATGAAGCGTTCCCGGTCACGCTGAACATCAGGTACTTCTGTAAATCCTGATATGTATATGCATAATATGCTGCGAGACTGCCGGAACTGTTCGTAGGCTTATATTCGTACTGGTACAAGGAATAGGTGTCATAAGGGACAATTGTATAATCGTATTTCTGGTCCTGATCCTGGTGACTGAAACTGCCGGTTACATATAGTTGCTTGTCTCTGAATACATCCGGCTTGTAATCGGTAATCTTGAATCCGATTTCGCCGGCCGCCGATAGCGGTAACATTAGCACCGCCAGAAGCATTGCCGTGAAGAAATGCCTTGCCTTGCACATATCTCTTCCTCGTGAATGAAAGGTTGAATCTCCTTCCCAAATTTCCCTATATCATGCATTTATGTCAAGTCAAAACTGAATTTGAAAGGTACAATCTCCTTGCCCAAACCGCTAAATACTCTTATCGTATTATTGAATATGAACAAGCGCCAAAAAGGACTTCTGATTGCCGCCTGCCTCATGCTTGCCGCGGCCTTTCTCTTTCCCCCCTGGCAGTCGGGCATCAAAGGGAATATCGGCGACCTCGAGATCGGCGCCGCCGAATTTATCGGATACCATATCATTTTCTCACCGCCGCAGGATAGAATGATGTCGGTCTTCATTTACAGGGAGCTTTTGGCTCTTGAAATCATTCTCCTTGCCGTAATCACGACTGTCCTTTTCTTCGTCTTCCGCTCGCAGAGGTCGAACTCCCCGCAACCCTGACAAACAGTGGGCGGCGGATCTTTCACTGCGTGATTCGCCCGGGGCGAACAGCCCCGCCGTAATCTCCGAACCTGTCATTGTCAAAACCCCCACTCGCGCCTCGTCATGCACACAAGGCTCGGGAGGATTTTGACCGACGTGACCGATTGTCGCGTCAGTTCACGCTTCGAAAAGATTCGAACCTAAGAACTGACGCAACTGGATGTAGGGGTCGACCCGCGTGTCGACCCGAAATCATTCCCCGTTTCGTACGGAGGATGAATTCAACAATGGGCGAACGCGAGGGTTCGCCCCTGCGGAAGAATATCAAAACCCCCACTCGCGCCTCGTCATGCACACGAGGTTCGGGGGGATTTTGACCTACTCGGCCGCTTGACCCTCGGCAATTCCACCAGCGTAAAGAGAACCCCGTTCTCTTTAATGTCATTCCCGCGCAGGCGGGAATCCAGGACCCAGCCAAAGTAGCTCAATCTCCTCGACCCGCTTGGCGCTTCTCCTGTCGGTCGAGCGGTCTTGACATCCCTCCCCGCACCGTAATTGTCAAAACCCCCACTCGCGCCTCGTCATGTCCAGATGGTTCGGGGGGATTTTGACCTACCCCACACACGAGGCTCGGGGGGATTTTGACATACCCCAACCACGGCTCGGAACAAAAAAGGACGCCCCAAAGGCGTCCTTTGATTTCGTTTGGCGGTGAGTCCTATCTCATTTAGGACATGGCACCGGCTTACAGACTTCCCAACAGACAATCGGGGGCGTTACGGTGCAGTACATCACCCAGATACAGCAACTGGGACGCGCCGTGACGGTGCTGGTGGTTGTGATAGTAAAAGCGCCGGCAAAAAGCGCCACCAATGCCAGCATCAGCACCACCGCTTTCATCTTCCGCAATACTCTCACTTGCTCTCACCTCCTTGATTCTTAAATGCCGAAAGTGAAACCAGGGCAGAATCTATCTCTAATCGTGCCTGGTCGTCATGCTCTCCGGGCCAGACTCTCTTGATAATCCCCTCCGGCGAAATCAGCACCGTCTGCGGCAGGACATTTCCTTTGAACGTTTCGGTGATGTACGGGTCAGTCACCGCCAGCACCGGATATTTGATATCGCGCTCCATCGCCAGCTGCCGCGCTTCGTCAAAATTGCCGGCGCAAAAGCCGGCCATCCGCAGACGGGTATCATCATGCCGCTGATAAATCTTCTCCCAGTACTCAAAGTTGCTTTCGCAGTGACTGCAGCCGGGGGAAAACCAGAGAAGCAATGTCGCCGGTTCCTCGGGACCGAACCGGAGCGAAAAATCAACGCCGTTGATATCCTGCGTCCGCACCGAAGGGACGGCGTCATCGGGATTGAGCGTTCGCAACAAACGCGAGGGGTCATCAATCATCGCCCGCAACTTGCTGTTCTGATATGACAGATAGAAAATCTCCGCCGCCATCAGGACCACAATGACCAGAAGTATTATGACGGCTCTACTCTGACGCGGGTTACTGCTCATTGAAATCGAATCTTAAAATCTCTTGAACATCGCCTGTCCCGGCTGTTATTGAATATGCTCTGAAATCGCCGACAGGCAAAGATAGCGGAACTCGACTTATCCTGTCAAGGAGTTTATTGAAAAGGCTCTCCGAATATCCGCTTTTTCTTTCTTAGATTTTTTCGGGCGAACTATTATCGATAAATGTTGTCTTCATTTTTCAGGAATCTTAGAGCGGTTTTTACTTGCCCGATGGGCGAAATGATTATATACTGAAAGTAATCCGCCGTCTTTCTCGCCGGGTATCGCTGTCTCTGGCGGAATATTATAAGGGGCAAGATGAGCCAGTTCCGCTTCGGCGGAATCGCTCTCAAGAGACTTATTGCGAGGGGCGGATTGGCATTCCAACCCCGTCGCATTGGAGACAATATGAGGCTTATTATCGTTTCCAATCGCCTGCCGGTTACTATTAATCGCCGCGGCGGAAAACTTAATCTCCAGCAGAGCGCCGGAGGTCTGGTCTCGGGAATCAGCGCCTATCTCGACCTGGATAGAGCCTCGACCCAACAAAAAATTGAGCACTACTGGGTCGGATGGCCCGGCATGACGGTGGAAGAAAATGACCGCAAAGACCTGGCGCGACATCTTGAAGCGGAATTCAAATATATTCCGGTCTTTCTTTCCAATGAAGAGATGGACCTCTTCTACCACGGCTTCTGCAATAAAACTATCTGGCCCCTCTTTCATTATTTTCCATCCTTTACCGCCTATGATGAAGATTACTGGCAGGGGTACAAAAAGGTAAATGAAATTTTCTGCGAAAGTCTCCTTAAGATTGTCCGGCCGAATGACCTCGTCTGGATTCATGACTATCATCTGATGTTGCTTCCTCAAATGCTCCGCAAAAAATCTGATTCCGCCGCTATCGGTTTTTTCCTCCATATTCCGTTTCCGTCGTTCGAGATTTATCGCACTCTGCCGAATATCTGGCGGCGGGAAATCATTGAAGGGCTTCTTGGCGCCGACCTGATCGGGTTCCATACCCATGAATATACGCAGAATTTTCTCCGCACAGTCCTGCGCCTGCTGGGCATTGAACATAACATTGGCCAGATGTTTGTCGGCAATCGGATGGTCCGAGCGGCAACTTTTCCGATGGGCATCGAATACAAAAAGTACAGCGAGGCGGTTTCCCATCCACGAGCGCAGGAAGAAAAAAGAGAATTGCGCCAGCGATTTGCCAATCAGCGGATAATTCTCTCCATAGACCGTCTCGATTATACCAAAGGCATTCTCAACCGTCTCCTGGGGTACGAAGAATTCCTGACCCGCAATCCCCAATGGCATAAACTGGTGGTGCTGGCGATGGTGGTGGTGCCGTCGCGCATCGGCGTAGAGCACTATCAAAAGATGAAACGTCAAATCGATGAACTGATCGGCAAGATTAACGGGCGCTTCGGAAGTTTCGAATGGACGCCGATTCTCTATCAGTACCGCTTTCTGTCTCTGGATTCTCTTGCCGCGCTGTACAGCGAGTCGGATGTCGCCCTCATCACGCCTCTGCGAGATGGGATGAACCTTATCGCCAAAGAGTACATCGCCGCTCGAACCGACCGGACGGGCGTGCTTATTTTAAGTGAGATGGCCGGCGCCGCCAAGGAACTGGGGGAGGCGGTTATTATAAATCCTTACAATACCGCCGAAATCGCCCAGGCATTGAAAACGGCGCTTGAGATTCCGCCTGAAGAGCAGAAGAGGCGCATTGGTTTAATGCAGAAGCGCCTTCAGCGTTATGACGTTGTGCGCTGGGCTGATGAATTCATTCAGGAGGTTGTCTCTGTCCGCGACAGCCAGGCGCAATTCGAAGCCCGTCTGCTGCGACGTCATATCGGCAGCAAATTGGTCGAAGAGTTCCGTCGGGCTTCATCCAAAATTATCTTTCTCGATTATGACGGCACCCTCGTTCCCTTTGCCTCCGACCCGGCGCGGGTGAAACCGGATACCGCCCTGGAGCGGATGCTTGACTCCCTCTGCCGTCAGCCCGGCACCGTTGTCGCTCTTATCAGCGGACGCGACCGGGAAACAATGGAGCGATGGTTTGGAAAATTTCCAATGATTCTGGTCGCCGAGCATGGCGCCTGGATTAAAGAGCCGGGCAAAGAGTGGCTCAAAATCCGCCCCCTTGCCGAAGATTGGATTTCCCACATTCAGCCAATTCTCGAAATCTACTCCGACCGGGTGCCCGGTTCCTTTGTTGAGCGGAAGGAATTTTCCGTCGCCTGGCATTACCGCAACGCCGACCCGGAACAGGCGTCAATGTCGGCAAAGGAGCTGCTTGACGACCTGGTTCATCTGACGGCTAACATCGATGTCCAGGTAATACCCGGAAACAGGGTTATCGAAGTGCGCAACGCCGGCATAAATAAGGGAGTTGCCGCCAAAGATATCCTGTCCCGTCGAACGTATGACTTTATCATAGCGGTCGGCGACGATTGGACCGATGAAGACCTTTTCCGCGTCCTTCCGGAGAGCGCTTATTCAATTCGGGTAGGCGTAACTCAGTCCTATGCCCGCTATAATTTGTATAACTATCTTGAAGTCCGAGACCTGATTGAGGAGATGATTCGATGAGCGAGCCGTTTCATTTTTATACTCAGGCGCATCTGGTGCGCCTCCTCGGTATGAAGGCAAGGAATCCGGTGGAACTACTGGAAGGAATCAGAACCGTTCCGGTTTCATCCATATACTATCATACCCATCGCTTCCTCCAGCAGCATCACTACCTCTCTCCCGAACCCCCCAATGACTTTGCTTACTGGCTGACCAGTATTCTGGGGATGCAGGAGTGGGGTGAAGCGCTCGCCAGTGTCGATGTCATCCAGTTTCGCGATTTGGAACATCTGCGGCAGCGTCTTGAAACGGTTCTTTCCGGTTATCTTGCCAGGGGGGGATATATGGCGCAGGCGCCGGAAGGGCATGAATTCCATTTCGTCAGTTGTGTTACGGTTATCACACCCACTCCTTATATGGCACACGATGCCGCCGAGTTTCTCGAAGCCCTGCAAAAGGTCAGTATTAATTCCATCTATTTTCACGTTTTTGAAGCCCGGCTCCGCCTGAAAAACAACGGCAACGACTTTACCCTCTGGTTCCAGGGTCTGGGAAAAGATAAACTTGCCGCGGAACTTTCGCGCCTCGACCCGTACACCATTACCCTGGAGGGGTTGCGCGACAGAATAATCAAACTGGTGAGTCGTTATGCCTGATATTGCCGAATATATCCCTATTGTAGGCCAGAGCACCATTGACGAGCTGTATATTCTTGCCGGCAGCCTCAAAGGCAAGATGATTCAGAACATTAACTCCACCGCCGTCGGCGGGGGAGTGGCCGAAATTCTTTCCCGGATGATACCGCTTCTGCGCCAGTTTGGCGTTGATGCCCACTGGGACGTCATCAAAGGGAATGAGAGATTTTTTGAGATTACTAAGAAAATGCATAACGCCCTGCACGGCGCCCGGGCGGTTCTTACTGATGACGATTTCGAATTCTTCCTCCAGGTTAACCGTCAGAATGCTGCTGAACTGGAGCGGTACGGCGATGTGGTTTTTGTCCACGACCCCCAGCCGATTGGATTGATAGAGAGAAAGAAGGAACTCGGCAGAAAATGGGTCTGGCGCTGCCATATCGATTTCACTCACCCTGACCCGCAGGTAATTCAGTTTCTCGAGGCGTACATTAATCAGTATGATTCCGCCGTGTTCTCGGCGCCGGCATTTTCCCGAAAACTGAATATTCCGCAAGCGCTTATTTCTCCTTCCATTGACCCATTAAGCGACAAAAATAAGGACCTGCCCCAGGAGCAGATTGACTCCATTCTGGAACGATATAATCTTGACCGCAGTCGCCCTGTCGTTACACAGATATCGCGCTTTGATTATCTTAAGGACCCGGTCGGTGTCATAGACGTCTATAAAATGGCAAAGAAAAATGTCGATTGTCAGTTGGTTTTGGCGGGCGGCGGCGCCACCGATGACCCGGAAGGAATGCAGGTCCTGGAAGAAGTCAAAACGGCCGCGGCCGACGACCCCGATATTCATATCTTGTTTCTTCCCCCCTCCAGCGACATTGAAATCAACGCCCTCCAGCGCGCCTCCGCCGTGGTGCTGCAAAAATCGCTCCGGGAAGGATTCGGCTTGACGGTGGCGGAAGCCCTCTGGAAAGGGCGACCGGTCATCGCCTCCGCCGTCGGCGGCATTCCCCTTCAGATTGCCCACAAATACTCCGGAATTTTAACCTACTCAAAAGAAGGGACCGCCCATTTCCTGAAACAACTTCTCAATGAACCGAAATACGCCGCCAGATTGGGCGCCAACGGACGGGAGCATATCCGAAACAATTACCTGATTACCCGGCATATCCGCGACTATCTGCTTCTTTTTATCGCCCTCTTTCATGAGGGGGATATAATCTATCTGCAATGACACCGAAACGGGAGTCACCAGCGCAAAATCGAGCGGACATTTATGAGGCTTTTGACTTTTGGGCGGATTTTTATATATTATCGCCGTGAAAATGACAACTTTCCGGTTTCCGCACCCTAAGACCATACCCGGCATCGGCATGCCGATTTCCGGATTTTTGCTTCTGTTCATTTTGCTGCTGCCAGGCTGTACCGATAAAGCAACCGCACCTGAACTCAATGGCCCCAGAGTTGACTCCATCACCATT
>JBFMEF010000055.1 GCA_040753495.1 Candidatus Zixiibacteriota bacterium | reverse complement strand
GCGAAAGCGGGGAGCGGGTATCCAGTCGCGTAGGTCAAAATCCCCCCGAGCCATCTGTGTAGAGCGAGGCGCGAGTGGGGGTTTTGACACTCTCAGACTACAAGGGGCTGAAGTCACCGCCGTCATAAAATCAGAGAGAGGTGATCTCAGCCAAGGGCTGAACCGTACATAGTATTGCGGCGATTTAAACAATATAATTAATTCATTTGATTGCAGTGAATACAGGTAAAACCAAGCCTCTGGCACTTGCCAACGTGCGGAGACGGTTATCCAGGCTATAGAATTTCTCTGCAGAATCAACAGAACGGTAGGCCGCCCTTAATGCAAGGAATTCCTCAGAACTTATACTAGGAGCTAGGATTTCTAATGACCGTTCAACATAAATGCAAGCTTTATGAGTATACCAATCCATTAGACTTATTGACATAAGTCCTAATGTCATGACCGTGCCCCACGCTGTAAAGAAAATGATGACTCTCCTCTTGCGCGAAAGCATCCATAGCCCCAATGATTGCATAATCGACTTCCTTCTTTGACGTTGTACATTGCTCGCTATCTGATCGTCCGAATGAGAAAAGTCGGACCAGAATTTCCACTTTCTCAGGGCAACAAATAGCATTATCCAAGGATACATGAGCAGAAAGGTTATCAGGATTAAGTACGGCAGTAGCGTAAATCTCTCTGTCTCGGCGAAGCCGATTTCGCGGTGCAAATTGTTTACGTATCCTTCAAAAATAGAGGCAAGCATTGATAAGAAGGCGGTTGATAGAAACTCAAATATCGGAGATAGGAGAACATCCCATAATCCACTGCCGATTGCCCCTAGAAGCACAGTAATGGTTGAGTACTTAACTGCCTTCACATATTTACTTCTCTGGATTTCTGAGTTATCTTCTGGTCTCATATGACTCTCCAATTGCTCGGTATCTCATGGGCAAGCCCCCTTGCTCCCTACCTTAAAGCCAATCAAGTGATTTCGTACTGCGCTTACTGAAATTCTTTATTCTAGTGCATAGTCGGTCTTTCGACTTTGCGGGTTCGCGTGGGGCTAACAGACCCACTGCCTTTAATCGCCGGCGGGTCTGAAGACCCGCCGCGCACGAAAATCTCACTTCCTGAGGACATCCAACTTCACCCAATGTCCTTCTTTATTCTTGAATTTCCAGAAGTGCCAACCATCAATTGATTTCCCGGTCAGCCCTTTTGCTGCGGCTGAAGGTGAATTATAGGCTTTTCCATCTAAGAATATCCTGCCGCTACGTCTTACTTTAGCGGCATAAATCACACCTTTGTAATTTACTTGCAATGCTGTGGTCCTTTTTATTAATCCGAATAGAGTTGGTTTTCTGCTACCTTCTACCCCTTCTCGTCGATTGCTGATTCTTTTGGAATCTCTCAATTCTCTTACTTTCGGCTCAAAAATGTCTATAATGACTTCATCCTGGTCCGCTTTCACCAATCGTCGCAGTACCTGATTTAGATTCTGTGCGTGCTTTAACCGCCCTTTAGCAGTGTTCCCTTTTGGGTCGGCAATCCGCATCACCAGCGATTCAAGCTCTTTTATGTGGTCTGCTTTTCTCACAAGGTATAGACTGAACCTATCCCACTTGCTTGCGTGTTTATCCCGCAGATGTTGATTGATGCGGCTTTTCAAATTGGTGGCAAGACCTACATAATAAAGTCTATTGCCCTTGTAGAGCGCGTAAAGACCGTGCTGCCCACCTACCAATTTCTTCAGTGCCGTTTGAAAGTCAGAAAAGACCCGGCTGGAGATTCTCTCCAAATAGCCGGCTACCAATTTCCTGCTCTTTCGCGCCTTTTTTTTTGCCATCATATCCCCACAGATTTGTAATTTCCCCCCTACCCCCTTATTATCATATTCACGATATCCTTGCGCAGCAGGATGCCGGCCAGTTTTTTGTCTTTCACCACGAAAACGCGCCGCAGATTCTTGAAAATCATCAGCGCCGCCACCTCCACCAGACGGGTCTCCATACTGGCAATCTCATGGTCGGTCTTGTACAACTGCGAAACCTTGATTTTGTCTTCCTGCTTCAAGAGTTCCTCGAACGGCTCGACATCCATGGAGTAATTGAGATTGGAGATGAGTGTTTTGTAATCGGGAAGGGCCGCCTGAATCAGGTCTTTGTCGGTAATCTGCCCCAGGAGATTCCCCTCCTTATCGACCACCGCCAGAGCCGAGAGACGGTTTTTGAACATCAGGTTGGCGACCGTCTTAAGCGAGTCATCGGGAGTAACGGTGGCGACATCACGGCGCATGATATCTTTCACGGTAAGTTCTTTTTCCGCCTTGACGCCGGTCTGCCAGATGACATCGATTATGTCCGATTTGCTTTTCGCCTTGACCAGATTATCGAGACTTCCCTCCATCCGGGCAAAAGAGGCAAAGGCGGATAAGGTCTGAAGATACAATTTAGAAATATTGGAGGGAGTCAAAAGCAGCACCACCACCGAGAGGGGGATATTATCGGGGGTTTTCTCCTTGAGTCCCTTTTTGGAGACCCCCAGGAGAATATGCATATCGTCAACTTTATCGGTGCGGGCATGGGGGAAGGCGAATCCCCGTCCATAGGAGGTATTCTCAATTTCCTCCCGCTCGATTATCAGCTCCTTGATTCCGTTGATATCGATACTGGGGTTGTCGGCTTTGAGCAGTTCCAGAAGTTCGGCGATAGCCTCATCTTTGGTTGACGCTTTCAAATCCTCTATGATGAACTGCTCTTTGAGCATATTAGCGAGGCGCATAAATTATGTAACCTCCCCTATTCCGCCTAAGGCGGGCTTATTTACTTGTGATATCTCATGGGGCGCCACAATGCCGCCGGAGACAATCAGCTTGATACCGTCTTCAACCGGCATATCGAGACTGACTACCTCCTCCTCGGGCAGAAAAACAATGGCGCCGGTCATCGGAGTCGGCGTTGATGGGATATAGACACCGATGAGCCGTTTTTCCCCTTTGTCGGCAGTGATGAGTTTGGTCTGGGTGGTAGCGAAACCGATGACGAAGATTCCCTTGCGGGGATATTCTATCATCACCACCTCTTTGAAAGCCTTGATATTCGGGACCGCAAACGCTTCAATCAGCTGCTTGGCGGCAAGATAAAAGACCCGGATTATCGGGGTGCGGGCAAGAAGTTTATCCCAGTATTTCACCAGAGTGGAGCCAATGATATTGGTGGTGAAGATTCCGACCAGGAAGATGAGCAGCAAGGTAGCCAGAATTCCCAGCCCCGGGATATGAATGCCGAGCAGTTTGAGAAGAAGCGGCGACAGGATGCCATCCAGCGCCTCGAAAAGAAAGCGAAGCACCACATAAGTGAGGATAAGCGGGACAACCACCAGAACGCCGGCAAGGAATTGCCGCCGGAGAATGTCGCGAATGATTCTAAATATAGACATCTTGTGCGCCGACTCAGTTTAGCCGTCGGCTACTTCCCAATAATATATAGCGATTGCGATTTATTCTGTCAACAAGATTAGATGACGGTAACTCTTAGAAAGCAAAGACCTTGGCCGTCTCAAAAGCAAAATCGAGAATCGGCGAGGGGAAAATGCCGAAAAGAAAGAGCCCGACCACTCCCAGCAGAAGCACCAGGTTTGCCGGGAAAGACGGTTTTATCTGGAAAGTCGGCGTCTCCGATGAGAAATACATCATCTTCACCACCAGGACATAGTAGTAAAGCGATACGACCGCGGTCAGAAGAGCGAGAATCACCAGCCAGGTGTAACCGGCTTGAATGCCGGCGGCGAAAACCAGATATTTGGCGACAAATCCGCCGAGCGGCGGAATACCGGCAAGCGAGAGCAGAAATATAGTCAGGAATGCCGCAAAGACCGGCGAGGTCTTGGAGAGACCGGAGTAACTGATGATGCCATCGGAGCCGGTTTTATCGTGGAAGATAGTCGCGGCGGCGAAAGCCCCCATATTGGCAAAAAGATATATGAACATATAGAATCCGACCGAGGCGATACCCATCGTGTTTGCCGCCACCATTCCGACCATGACATATCCGATTTGCGCGATGGAGGAATAAGCCAGCATCCTCTTGATATTTCGCTGCCTGAGAGCGGTGATATTGCCGATAATCATTGCCGCCGACGCCAGCACGGCAAGGATTATGCCCCAGTCGAGGGGGCGCATGACATCGGTGGCAAACGAAATCAAGCCGTTGACAAAAATCCGGGCGAACGCCACCACACCGGCCGCTTTGGAGCCGACCGACAGGAACGCCGTAATCGGTGTCGGCGCTCCCTGATAGACATCGGGCGCCCACATATGAAACGGCACCAGCGCCAGTTTGAATCCGATGCCGGCCATTATCATCACAAAAGCGAGAATCAAGCCGGGGCCGATTTTGCCCCAGCGCAAGAAGGTCTTTGCCAGTTCGATTTTTATCCAGATGATATCGGTGGTGCCGGTCATCCCGTACAGCAGCGACAAGCCGTAAAGAAGTATCGCCGAGGAAAAAGCCCCGATAATCATATATTTCAATCCGGCTTCGACTGAAATCTTGTCGTCTTTGTAATATGCCGCCAGAACAAACAGCGGAATGGTGGTCAGTTCCAACCCTATATAGAGCGAGATTAGTTCACTGGCTGACGAAAGAAACATCATTCCAACCGTCGAAAACAGAATCAGCCCATAGTACTCGCCGCGGTGATGCTGAATTTTGTGGTGGGCGATATCAAACGATGACCCGACCGCCATGAAAGCGGAGCCGAGGAAAATAATCTTGAAGAAAACCGCCAGCTGGTCGGACTGGAACATGCTTCCGAAAGAGAGTCCGCCATGATATAGCGCCAGAAGGACTCCGGCCACAGCGATGCCGAACATGGTGAGATAGCCGATAGTGCGGGAGTGACGTCGCCGCGTGCCGAGGTCGTAGGCAATCACCACCAGCGCCCAGAGGAAGAGAAATATTTCCGGCAGCATTATTTTCAGGTTGAAATTTATCATCTTTAATATCCCTATCGCGCCATCAGGTTGACCAGGTTTTCGAGGGTGGCTCGCATCAGATTAGAAAGCGGCGAGGGATAGACGCCGAGGGCAATAGTCAAAACAGCCAGGGGGGCGACCGTTAGAATTTCGCGGGTGTTAATTTCGGTCAAGCCGCCCCACTTTGCCATATTGAATTCACCAAGAAACATTCTCTGCACCATCCGCAGCATATATCCGGCGGTCAGGACCACTCCCAGCACCGCCAGAGCGGTAATCAGTTTGAAACTTCCAAAGGCGCCGACAAAAACCATAAACTCGGAAACGAAGCCGGACATCCCCGGCAATCCCAGCGATGCCATGGAGAAGAGCACCATTATGCCGGTATAGACCGGAATCTTGACACCGAGCCCGCCGAAAGCGGCGATTTCGCGGGTATGCGCCCGGTCATATAAAACCCCCACCAAAAGGAAGAGGGCGCCGGTGATAAGCCCATGGCTGACCATCTGGAACATACAACCGGCGATTGCGGTCACCGAGGAGTATGCGCCCAGCGCCAGCATGCAGTACCCCATATGCGAAACGGAGGAATATGCTACCAGTTTTTTCAAATCTTTCTGCGCCATCGAGACCAGCGCGCCATATATAATCCCTATCAAACCGAGTAGCGCAATCGGAATTGAAAAATACCGCAGCGGCTCGGGGAACATCGGCCAGGAGACACGAAGCATCCCATAGGTTCCCATCTTCAGGAGAACGCCCGCAAGAATCACGGAGACTGCAGTCGGGGCTTCAACATGCGCATCCGGCAACCAGGTATGGAAGGGCCAGACCGGGACTTTGATGGCAAAAGCGACAAAGAAAAAGACAAAGCAGAGCATCTGAAGCGTCCGCGTCATCATCGGCGCCTGCTCTATCAACTGCGGAATACTGAGCGTATGCGGGTCGAAACTGAAATAGAGTATCAGTATCGCCACCAGCATAAAAATCGAACCGAAGAGGGTATAGAGGAAAAACTTTATGGCGGCATACTCTTTTCTCGGCCCGCCCCAGATTCCGATGAGGAAATACATCGGCACCAGCATAACTTCCCAGAAAATGTAGAAAAGGAAAAAGTCCAGGGCGCAGAAAACGCCCATCATGCCGGTTTCCAGAAGCAGGAAGAAGGCGAAATATTCTTTGACCCGATTCTGAATATTGAAAGAGGCGATAATCGACAGAAAAGAAAGAAGCCCGGTCAGGAATACCATCGGGACCGAAATTCCATCCACTCCGAGGAAGTACTGCACGTTGATGGCAGCAATCCACTCGAAGGGACCCTCGACAAAAGCAAAAGCGGAGGAAGCGGAACTGTTGATGAAGTAATCGTATGTGATGATGAAGGAGAGAATCATCGGAATAAACGAGAAAATGGCGGCAAGCCAGCGGACGGTCCAGATTTTCTCTTTGGGCGTAAACAGGATTGCCAGAAAACCGACCATCGGCAGGAATATCGTATAACTCAGCATCATATATTTACTCCATCCTTCTCAGCCGCGACATGCGGACTATCCTTCATATTTTGCGCCGGAATCGGCCCGTTCCGTTCTCAGCGACCTTACCAGCAAGCGAGAGAGCGCCATAATCAATAGCCCGGCGAGATAGTAATAGAAACCCTCGGGCGTTACTTTATATATGACTATGCCGATAGCGCCGGCGGCAACTATCAGCGTATAAAACTGCAGCGAGCCGTTCTGGAGGTACCGGAATAACCATGATAATCCCATCATCAGGTAGCCGGCGCCGTTGACCGCGCCATCGACCACATACTGGTCAAACAGTTGCTTGGCATCGGCCCATTTCACCGTTAACCAGCCGGAGAAATTGACCAGCCCGTCGATAACATTGGCGTCAAACCACCAGAGCAGATTGGTCAAACCCAGAATCGGCCTGATTATCACCGCATCATACAGCTCATCGAAATAGTATTTATTGTAAAGAAGGGTATAAATCGGCTTGAATTTTTCCGCAATGGCATCAGCGGAGAATTTTCTCTTATAGTAAATCAGGTACGCCAGCCCGATACCGGAAACCGCCACAATTGTGGAAACAATCATCAGGATATACTGCGGTCCGGCATGATGCACTTCCTCGTGAAACACAAAAGATGAAAATCCATGATGCAGCCAGGGGAGACCGACCCATCCGGCGAAAATTGAAAGAAAGGCGAGGAACATCAAAGGGTAGGTCATCGATTTGGGGGATTCATGGGCATGATGATACTTTTCTTCATTGCGCGGCGCGCCGGTGAAAGTCATGAAGCAGAGACGGAACATATAGAAGGCGGTCATGAAGGCGATTAAGAGGGTGAAAAACATGAAGACCGGATGTCCCTGCGTGGACGCGACAATCTCATCTTTTGACCAGAAGCCGGATAGGGGGAAAATGCCGGCGATAGAAAGTGAAGCGATAAAGAATGTTGTCGCCGTAATCTTCATCTTCTTGGAGAGCCCCCCCATTTCCTGAATATCGTTGGTATGAACCGCATGTATCACCGAGCCGGCGCCGAGGAAGAGCAGAGCCTTGAAGAAGGCGTGGGTCATCAAATGAAACGTTCCGGCGACATACCCGGCGGAATGATGCCCGTGGGCATAATCGACACCATATAATCCCAGCGCCATTATCATATAACCGAGCTGGCTGACGGTCGAGTACGCCAGCACCCGCTTGATATCATTTTGAGTCAGAGCAATGGTGGCGGCGATAAACGAGGTAATAAGGCCTATCGAGGCAATCACCAGTGATGCCGTCGCCGAGCCGGCGAAAAGCGACATCCCCCGCGCCACCATATAGACCCCGGCGGCAACCATGGTAGCGGCATGAATCAATGCCGAGACCGGAGTGGGTCCCTCCATGGCATCCGGCAACCAGACATGCAGCGGGAACTGCGCCGATTTGCCGACCGCGCCGCAGAAGAGAAATATCCCTGCCAGAGTTACGATGGTCGCGGAAACCTCGCCGGAGGCAACCTTCTCAAAAACCTGCTGGTAGTTGAGCGTCCCGACAAAGGCGGTCAGTATCAGGATACCGACAATGAATCCCAAATCGCCGATGCGGGTGGTGATAAACGCTTTCTTTCCGGCATCTGACGCCGATTTCTTTTCGAACCAGAAACCTATCAAAAGATAACTGGTCAGCCCGACCAGTTCCCAGAAGATAAATATCATGAAGAAGTTGTTTGCCAGCACCAGACCGAGCATGGAAAAGGTAAATAGCGACAGATAAGAATAATACCGGCTGTAACGGGGGTCGCCATGCATATAACCGAGCGAGTAAATCTGCACACAACTGCTGACAATGGTGACGACCAGAAGCATCACCGCCGTCAGCGGGTCAAGATAAATCCCCAGTTCCAGGCTGAAATTCGGCAGGGTGATAAACGGAATCGCCTTTTCATACAGCTGGCCGTGGCGCCCCAGCATTTCGACCATGACCAAGACCGAATGGATAAAGCCGAGAAGAATCATCCCTATCGACAGGTATGACGAGAGTTTCTCTTTCCACCGTGTGAAGAAAA
>JBFMEF010000054.1 GCA_040753495.1 Candidatus Zixiibacteriota bacterium | reverse complement strand
GGTTGAGATGTTCCTTCAGGTGCGCCCCGATTTTGATTCCAACCCAGCCCGGTATATTGGGACAGGCTCCGGCAACCTCTCCGGTGACATTGTTTATTATGCCGGGGGAACCGACACCTAGCCAGCGGACACTCATCTCTTCTTCCGCCGCGTGGAGAAGAAGATTCTCGCCGATATTGGTGACCAGATGCAATAAAGGGGTGGCTCCTTTTTCGACCAGAGCCGGTTTCTGGTCACGAAAGATGATTTTGCCGGTGGAATCAAACAGCCCATACTTGATATTAGTTGCCCCGATATCGATTCCGGCGTAGTGGTCAACGTTTTTCATGGGGAGTTGCTTAGTATATCTCTTGGTTTGTGCGGTTGATATTGATTGCTGTCAGGCGGGTCATATCCCCTTAGAATTATAGGCATCAACGCCCGCTTTCAGAAGCAGCATGGCGTCTTTAAGGTCATCAGTATTCAGCACATAGGCAATCCTGCATTCCTGCTGTCCCAAACCGGGGGTGGCATAGAATCCTGGTCCGGGGGCAATCATGACAGTCTTGCCATTGAGATGGAAATCAGTGAGAAGAAAAGAGGCGAATTTTTCGGCGTCATTCATAGGGAGCTTTGCCATAATATAGAAAGCCCCGCCGGGATTGATGCAAACGGTGCCGGGTATCTGCATCAAACCTTCATAGACGACATCGCGTCGCCGGCGATACTCATCGATAGTCTTGACAAAGTATCGGTCATCGAGGTCATAGGCGGCAGCGGCTCCGACCTGCTCCAGTGTTGGAGAGCAAAGCCGCGCCTGCCCGAGATGAAGCGCCGCTTGATAAACATCACGATTTCTGGTTACGAGATTGCCTACCCGGGCGCCGCAGGCGGAGAATCTCTTGCTAATGGAATCGAGCATTATGGCGCTGTCAGAGAGACCGTCAAGAGACATAACACTTCTATGTTTGCCTTCATAGATAAATTCGCGATAGACCTCATCAGCCAGTAGGAATAATCCATGCTTCAGGGCAAGGCGGCGAAGCATCTCCAGCTCTGAGTCGTAATAAACAGTTCCGGTAGGATTATTGGGGTTGCAGTAGAGAATGCCGCGGGTTTTGGCGGTGAGGGCGCTTTCAATTACAGATTCGGAAGGAAGATGAAAACCATCTTCGGCGCGGGTAATTAGGGGAACCAATCTTATTCCCGCCTGCACCGCAAAGCCATTGTAGTTAGTGTAAAACGGCTCAAAGACAATTAGCTCGTCACCTGGCTCGCAGATGATAGTCATGGCGAAGATTATCGCTTCGGAGCCGCCGGTGGTAACAATAATATTATCGGGTTCAATATCCAGTCCCCGCTGGCGATAATACTGCGACAGCTTCTTCAAGTAGTCAGCCATACCCTGCGAGTTGCCGTAGGCAAGGACTTTGTTGGTATAATTCTTGACAGCCGACCAGAATTCGGGCGGTGTTTCGATATCAGGCTGCCCGATATTAAGGTGGTAAATCTTTATGCCGCGGGCTTTAGCCTGCTCAGCAAGAGGAATCAGTTTTCGAATGGGGGAGGCGGGAAGCGCCTTGCCGCGGGCGGAGATATTTACAGCAGTTTTCAGACTCTTATTTTCAGACCCTACTGCCCCTCTCATATTTTGTTGCCTTTCATCTATTTGTCGCCAATCCGAAAAGGTCTATATTGTTCCTTCCAATCAGTTTGATGGGAACATAGCAACTGTTTGACAAGTTGTCAAACCGATTTTTCAGAACCTCAAAGGATGAAGTTGCTGAAAGTTGTCAGCTCTTGCCTGATTTTCTTTGAGAAGGAGGCTTATTGAATAGGGGGCTGCCGGAGATTTTCAGGTAGGCGATAAGAAGTAGAATCAGGTAAATGAGCGCCACCAGAAGCTCAAAGAGGGCAATGTCGAGGATTTTTTTCTGGACGAATACGATGAGATAGGCAGAGAAGGAATGGAGCGCAAAAAGGGCGATAAAAATCGATACGGTCCGGGGCAGAGAATGACACAGCGCCCAGCCGTACAGGGCTCCCGATGTCATTTGAAATACCAGAGCGGTGATTCGTTCGAACGCTCCCCAGGAGAGAAATTTCATTGCTCCCGCTTGATAGGCGTCGCCCGTCAGCGCGCCCGATTCAAAAATTCCGAAGCCGGCTCCGCAAAAGATGCCCAGGATATATAAGGGCGGCAGATTGGTCTTTCGGAGGTAGAAGAAGAGAATTACCGGCAAAATCTTAAGCAGTTCTTTTACAAGTCCCGTCAAAAGAGCATTGCCGACAGTGAAGGCATAAATTGAGCCGCCCTGCTGAATGGCCGGGAAAACGACACGATTGGAATACCATTCCTGCAAAGGGATATGGGTGACACCGACCAAAAGGTAAACAAGGGCTCCTGCTATAAAGGCAAAAAATATGCTTGTGTGGCGACGGTACCTGACCCAGAAGGGGGCGGTCAGGACGACACCGATTCCGAGAAAGAATAGATAAAGAGGAAGGCGGCGAACAAAATCGGATAGAGTGAAAGACTTCTTCGGCGGTCGCAGTCGGTCCAGGATGGTTTCATTGAGAACTATGGTGATATTCTGATATGGTTGCACCAATTTTATAAGCCGCCGGTCACGGGTGACATAGGCAGTCTGCTCCAGCGGTTCCAGAAAGCGGCATATAAAGGCGGAATCAACCATGTTGCCATATGGAATCCGAGCAAATCCCTCGACAATATAGCGCGCTGGCGAAAAGATGGCGGTCTGGGGAACGAAGAAGGAATCGGTGATGGTATCGCCAACATTAAGGTCGTGAAAAGCGAGGAAAAGCTCTAGTTGGTCAACCAGATAGTTATCCACGGCAAAAACGGGAAGGGGAACATCCCGTTCGATGTTATCTTTCTGGCGGTCACGTTCGAGATAGCCGGCAATTTTTCCATTCTTGTAACTGAGAAACAACTCCTGCGATACGTCATCTATTCGGAGGCTCATTTCATCACCCAGATATCGCCCTGAATCATCGCTGTAATGCTCATTCTCGATTGTGAGTTTATAAGGATTGGCGAAGGAAGAGAAGTCGAGATTCAGTTTTTCAATTAAGCGATGGCCACGGGAGCCTTTAAAGCGCGCCGTGCCGTCATATACCGACTCCAGAGTGCCGAACGGCTCCGAATTGAGAAGGAATTGATACGTGCGCCGGGAGTTTTCGGCGCGATATCGCTCAAATGACTTGACCCCTTCAGATGCCTGCGACTGCGCCAAATTCTGAGTAAAAATGAGTGGAAATATTGGTATCAGAAGCGACAGTAGTCGGAAGGTCTTTATTCGCATGGGTATATAATATTGCCCGAGTGGAAATAGTCAATGAAATTATAAGTCGGCAGTGAGAGCGGAGAGGGTCAATTCCACCAGAGTCAATCCTTTAATTTCGAAGAGGTCAAGGATGGAGGAGTGGTATTTATCGTTAAGGCTTTTCTCATCAATCTCATCAGAGCCAACCGCGACATCGATAACGGCGAAGGGAACGCTGTTGCGCCGACAAGCAAAGGCAAAGGCGGCGCCAGTCTCATCCGCCGCAATTATACCAAACTCCCGCTGGAGGTTTTTGACGCGCGCGGCGCTGACAGGGTCTGGTGTCGTTTTCGCGAAGGCGCCGAATATATGGGGGTTTCGTCCCCGCTGCGGAACAGCGCTTACAGTCCTGATTGTTGACAGCATTTTCTCATCGGCTTCAAACATAACGGTCCGGTCTGGTGAGGAACTTTCTATGAAATAATTGGCGATAATAAGGTCACCGTCATTAATGAATGGAGCCAGAGGAGATGCGATTCCGCTGAAAAATAGGCGGGTGACCTCAAAATGGTCCGCCAACAGTTGTGCCGCCAGAGCGGCTTCAAGTGGATTATTGGCGACTTTGGTGAAAATGATATTTTGCTCATTAAGGCGGCCGCGATAGAACTTAGCGCCGGCCCGCTTGATGATATCATCGACCAGGCTGTAGTCTTTGAGGGCGGCTAATTCATCATCGAAAACAGTGACTATGCCATTCATTTTCGCCTCCGTATCTATATGAGTTATCGGCAGAAACGGGGTAATAATGAGGCAGACAGAAGAGCGCTTATTGCGCCAGTTTTCGCTTGAGGTAAAGGATTAGCTGGGAGCGGTCAATCGTTTCCTGCACCTGCTCGGCCTTAAGCCATTCATCGCGGTCGGTCAGATTGCGGGCTCTTTCGGCGCCGGCGCGAAGGTCTTTAACCGTGACGGTGCCGGACTGAAATTCGTCGGAACCGGATATGACCGCCAGGGGAATACCGATACGGTCAGCATATTTGAGTTGCTTGTTCAAGTTCTTGGTTTCCCCTATAAAAAGTTCGGCGTTAATACCGGAGCGCCGAATTTCAGCCACAAGGGAGATATAGTCATCGATTAGCGATTTATCCATGGTAGTCACGAGCACTTGAGATGTCGCTTTCGTGAGCGTAACGGCATTAAGAGCGATAAGAGCGGCGAGCATTCTATCGACGCCAAAAGAGGAACCGGTGGCAGGAAGCGGTTTGCTGGAGAATCGCTCAATAAGGTTGTCGTATCGTCCACCGGAGAAAACAGAGCCATACTCCGGCAACTCCAGCAATGTGGTTTCATAAACCGGGCCGGTATAGTAGCCCAAACCACGAACTATGGTGATATCGATTCTTGTTTTATCAACCGGGACATTCATCCGAGAGAGATATTGCTCTATCTGACGCAATTCTTCCAAACCCTGTCGGGAAATTTCAATATCGCCCAATAGCTTTTCGACACTGTCGAGAAGGTCGCGAGGTTGGGTGGCGGCGATATCAATAAATCGCATCAAATAGTCAATCTGTTTTTTCTCAAGATTTAAGCCAGGAATTTTGTCGCCGGACTTATCGGTTCGACCAGGTCCAAGTTCAAGAACAACCGCCTCCCGTCCCTGTTTCTCCAGTTTATCGATGACACGGAAGACATCCTGCAGACGGCTATCGGGTATGCCGGCAAAGGCGGAGAGGCCGTTTATCAGTTTCCGATTGGAATAACGCACCAGGAAGTTTTTGATTCCGAGAGCGCTCATCACTTCGACCATAACGGCGATAATCTCGGCATCAGCCAGCATGGAAGAAGTGCCGACTATATCAAAATCACACTGCATAAATTCGCGGAACCGTCCCGGTCCCGGCTTATCGACCCGCCAGACCGGACCATATTGGTAGCGTCGGAACGGTAAAGCCAGTTCCGGATTGACCGCGATATACCGGGCGAGGGAGACGGTGAATTCATAGCGAAGAGCCATATCGACATCATCGGGACCGCGGAAACCGAAAAGTTCTTTGAGATTGTCGGCGGTATAGTCGGCGCCCAGAAGAGTCTCGGCATATTCCAGGGCTGGTGTTTGCAGCGGGAGAAAACCGTACCGCTCGTAAATGGAGCGGACTCTTGCAATGAGAGTCTGACGCGCCATCTCTTCTTCCGGCGGGTAATCGCGAAACCCTTTCAGCAGACGGGGTTCTATTTTGCGGTTTGATTTCAGGTTTCCCATACTTATTGCCAGTTTAAAAACTGGAATTTAAGAGATTTTTGGAAATCGGAAACAGTTTTTTTTGAATGATGGTGGGAAGTATGGAATCTCTGGGAAATTATTAACTACTGGGGGGGAGAGTCGAACTCCCGACCTCCTGATCCACAGTCAGGCGCTCTATACCAACTGAGCTACCCCAGCGTCTTGGGCTATTTTATACCGAATCGGCAGCAAAGTCAAGCGCTTTAAAGCGATTGGAAACGCCAGATAGAGCTATCGTCTCTGGCTGCGGATGAAGTTCATTAATTCCCAGGCCTGCTGGTCCTGGGGATTTAATTTGAGACCGGCTTCAATATAGACATAGGCGGAATCGAGTTGCCCAAGGCGGAGATAAGCCTGCCCAACGCTAAACATGGCGGGGTGAGCGGCCGGGTCAAGAGCCAGCGATGATTTGAAAGCGCTGATGGCGGCGGTATCGTTTTCGAGCCGGTAGTAAGCCTGTCCCAGAAGGTAGAAACTGCGGGCGGTCTGAGGACTCAATTCAACCGCCTTCAGAAGATGCGGTAGAGCTGAAGAGACGCTATCAAGGCGCATAAGGATAGTGCCGGTTACGGCGTGCAGAGCGCCGCTGCTGTCGAGCGGCAATCCCTCGCGGGCGGTCGCCAAAGCCTGATTGACCAGCCCCATCTCAAGTTGCATCTGGGCGATAGTTCCGAGAACGCGGGCGTTGCGTCCTTTCCCTTTAATGCTTTGGAAGAGCGCCAGCGCTTTGGGATTATTATTCAGTTTGTTACGATAATGAAAGGCGAGAAGTTCGGTGCCGTAATCCTGCCCCTTGGGACTCAGTTTTAGAATTGACTCGGCGCGCTCCAATTGCCGCGCTTCCGAGGCATTGACAGCGATCCAGAGAGAAAAGAAAAGGAGGGCAAAGTACCCAAGGCGGAACTGCTCCAATCTCCCCAGTTGACAACGATTGACCGCAAAAGCGATAACAACAAAAGCGAGCGATGCGGCGGGAGTGGCGAAAAGGTCCCAGTCGCGGGGCATGCCGAGTTTGGGGTCAACAAAGATGAGAAAGAAAAGAGAGCCAGCCAAAACTGCCCAGAGAAACCATCGAGTGCCGTCGGGCAATTTCATTTGGGAAGCGTCCCGCCGTAGCGCCAGATATATAAATAGTGGAGCCAGGGGAAATATCAGCAGGACAAGATTCGTCAGGTCGAGGAAGTGCATCAGTGATAAGGCAGGATACTCGCCCGAGAAAAGCGGCAGGAAATTCTCGCCAAAACTCTTGAGATATTCGGAATAATTAAGACGATTGTAAATTTCAAGCGCCAGCAGAATAATAAGAGAAAATGCAACTATAGCGGCAGGAAGAAGGCGGGGAAAAGCGGCATCGCTTTTTCGATAGTAGTGTAACGCCAGCAGGACGAAAGAAGGGAGAAGGAAGAGGGCGCTTTGATGTGAAAGAATGGCGATTGAGAGACAGACCGCTCCGGTAAGGATATTTCGTCCTCTCTGAAAATAGTTGAGCGAAAATACGAGATAGAGCAAGACGGCCGGATAATATAATGAATAAGATTCGACATAACCAAAAAAGAGGACAGCGCCGCACAATGTGGAAAGGAGAAAGGGAAATAGCAGCGTTGCCTGGTCTGATGACTTCACGGAAAAATACTGACGGTAAAGGACGAAGATAAAAACGGCGCCGCAGAGAATACTGAAGGCGACGTAGATTGATTCCGCGGACAGGGTTGTGAATAAACGAAAGAAACGAAAAAGCGCGGCATGAAGGAAAAAATCGAGAGCTTCAGTGAGATAAAAATAATATCCTCTCTCGATCTGATAGATTCGCTGATAGCCATCGCCCAGGGCATGAACCTTTACCCGCAGGAGATAGAAGAATCCCATGGCAGCCACTGTCAAGAGAATCAATCGCATTCTCAGGGAGAGAGAAGCAAATTTCCGTTTCAGAGATTGAAAGACGTTAAGCGTTGAGGACAAGGGGCTGTCAAGCACTCCAATCAGGATGGCCAATGCAAATATAAAAAGGGAGTAGCCGGGTAGATATTTAAGATGATTGACACCCCAGAGCATTTCCAGATGCAATGGTCCGGTAAACAGATATATCAGAGCAATAACCAGAATGATAAGTCGTCCGGTCGGAAAGCGGTCTTCTTTAGGCTTTTTCATCCTCTCTGATTATAGGTAAACTAAGCGCGCAATTCAATAACGATTATGAAAGGATAAGAAAATTGAATGAATAAGATGGACGACTGATTTTGACATTTGCGGCAGTATCGTATATAATAAGCAATCTTAAGAAAGGCGAATGATGATGGAGCGCGCGGATGCAGTACGCTTGATGGAATCTAAGATTGCCGGCAAGAATCTTCGGAAGCATATCTATTCAGTGGAAGCCGGAATGGTCCGCCTGGCGAGACACTTCGGCGAAGACGAAAACCTCTGGGGTTTGACCGGGCTGTTGCATGACCTTGATTACGATGTTACCGCCGAAAATGCTCCACAGCATACTTTCATTACCGAAGACTGGTTGAAGCCGTATAATTTGCCGTCAGAGATGATTTACGCCATCAGGTGTCATCCGGGGCATGCCCCCTGCCGTTCTCGTCTCGATTGGGCGTTGTATACCACTGACCCGACTACCGGGTTCATTGTCGCCTGCGCCCTCATGCACCCGTCAAAAAAACTGATTAATATTGATGCGGAGTTCATGCTGAGACGCAATAAGGAGAAACGGTTTGCGGCCGGGGCGACCCGTGAAAATATCGCCGCCTGTTCCCACCTGGGACTGGAACTGGCTGACTTTCTTATGCTGATTAGAGACGGAATGTTAAACATAGCGGATATACTCGAGCTTTGAGTCCATACAGAGATATTTTTCGCAAGGATGTAGTCGGCTGGTCGCTGTATGACTTTGCCAACACCATCTATTCGATGAATATCCTGTCGCTCTATTTGAAGCGGTGGATTGTGGAGGACCTGGGGCGCGAAGGGCTATATTATGATATTGCTTTTTCGGGTTCAATGCTTCTCACTGGTATCCTGATGCCGGCGCTGGGGGCTATCTCGGACCATTCCGGTAAAAAGAAACTGTTCTTGTTTCTGTTCACTCTTTTCTGCTGTCTGAGCACCGGCATACTGCCGCTGATTCCGCTATCAGCATTTGCGTTGCTTTTGATTCTATTTTCAGTCTCGAATTTCTTTTATGAGGGGGGGATGGTCTTCTATAATTCTCTGCTCTATTCGGTGGCGGAGGGAGAAAGAGCGCGGTTGATTTCAGGGGTGGGAGTGGCCTGGGGGTATCTTGGTTCGATTGTCGGAATGATACTGGTGCTTCCTGCTGTAACCGGCACAGTGTTTGGGCTGAAGATTCCGGGAATTAATGGATATGGGAAAGCCGGGGCATTTCTTCCGACGGCGGTATTTTTCTTTCTGTTCTCGATTCCTCTTTTTCTTTGGGTAAAAGAGCAGAAAAATCTCATCAAAAAGGGTAGTATCAGGATTAAAAAGGCGTACCAGGAGGTCTGGCAGGGAATTAAAGAGACCGGAAAATATCCCGGAGTGATGAGATTCATTGTTGCCGACTATTTTTTTGAAGATGCCGTCGCAACAGTGATATTGAATATCGGGATATTCTCGTCACTGGTGCTGGGATTTTCAGACGCCGATCTGACCGTCTTTCTGATTATTTCCACTCTATCGGCAATGGTAGGGTCGTTTCTTATAGGGAAGTTATCCCAGGGACGCAGCCTGAAGCGTATGATGTCCTCAATTATTTGGGGATGGCTTATGACCCTGGGGCTGTTTGTCGTAATTGAGAATCAGGTGGTCATTTACCTTCTGGGGTCGGCGTTGGGAATCTTTCTGGGTGGTTTATGGACTGTGTCGCGACCGCTTCTGGCGGAACGAGTGCCGAGGGAGGAATTAGGCAGGTTTTTTGGACTCTATTCTCTTTCAGGACGGGCCGCTGCGGTGCTTGGTCCGATAATCTGGGGAGTAACGGTCTATATCTTCTCGCCGGAAAGGACAGCCGGAAATGCCCTGGCAGCAATGTTTGATTTGAACGGAGCGAAGGCTGCCAAATTACCGTATCGATGCGCCGTAATTTCATTGATGATTATGATGGGTATCGGGTTGATAATCTTCCGGAAACTGCCGGAAAGGAATCAGGCGCTCCATGATAAGTAAGAGAAGCGACGGATATTTCGAGTACTGCGGCTGTATTCATATCCATACCACAGATTCGGACGGGACTAAGACTCTGGAAGAAGTGGCGGAAATCGCTTCCGCTACCGGGCTTGACTTCATCCTGGTGACCGACCATATGACCTTAAAGTCAAAGAAAGAAGGAAAAGAGGGGTATTACAAGAATACCCTGGTGCTGATCGGATATGAGCATAATGACCAGGAAGATTGCAATCATTACCTCTTGTTTAATACCGAAGATGTTCTGCCTTCCGAAATGTCTCCGCAGGAATATGTGGCGGAAGGGAGAAAACAGGGAGGGCTGGGGATAATCGCGCACCCCGATGAGATTCGCCCGAGACTGGGAAAATATCCCTCTTATCCCTGGCTCGCCTGGGACGCCGAAGGGTTCGACGGGCTGGAAATTTGGAATCAGATGTCGGAGTGGATGGAAAATCTGAAACCGTATAACAAGCTGAAGATGGTTTTCTCCCCGAGGAAGTTCATGCGTTCTCCGACCGACAGGATACTTCAGAAGTGGGATGACCTTAATCAAAAAAGAAAAGTGGCTGGACTGGGGGCAATCGATGTTCACGGGTACCCGTACAAAGCCGGTCCGATACGGATCACGATATTCCCGTACAAAGTCCAATTTCGCTCACTTCGGACACATATACTTCTGCCGGAGCCGCTTTCCAGGGACCTGAATCGCGCCAAACGACAGGTATATGACGCCATCCGAGATTGTCGGCTGTTTGTATCCAACTACCGCTGGGGAGATGCCACGGGTTTTGAATTCAGTGGTCATTACAGGAATGAGACGGTGATTTCTGGCGGCCGATTGGAGCCATCGCCTGACACCGTTTTGACGGTCAAACTTCCTGAAAGGGGAGGTATCCGGGTAGTGGTGAATGGAAGGACCATTTCGATGACCAATGGGAAGGCGCTGGAGCATAAAGCAACAGAACAAGGTCTATATAGGGTCGAGATATATAAGGGGGAACGGGGATGGATATTTTCGAATCATATCCGGGTGGGAATTTAAACAGCTGGCAGAGTCTTCTCGTAGATATTAGACGTTGAAATTGAAGATATATAAATTTGTGATTGTTAAAATTTTCACAAATAATTGTTGACTATGACAGGGCGCGATTTTATAATTGCCAATTAAATATTAAGGCGCATATATGTTTGAGACCCTTTTTCCGATATTTTTCATGGTTTTGCTGGCGACCATTTTGGCGGTCGCGATGGCTTTTATATCGGTAATTTTCGGACGGAGAAGTTCGGAAGGAGCCAAGGGGGAGCCTTATGAAAGCGGTATGAAACCAAAAGGGGATACCCGCGGGCGTGTGCCGGTAAAGTTCTTCATGATTGCTATCTTATTTATTCTATTTGACTTAGAAGTAGTCTTCCTCTACCCCTGGGCGGTCATTTACCAGAGTCTGGGGTTGTTTGGTTTTATTGAAATGCTGGTATTCATCGTAATCCTTTTAGTCGGTTACTTTTACATCTTGGGAAAAGGAGCCTTGAAATGGGAATAGAGGAGAAGATACCAGATTCAATTATACTAACCAGCCTTGATAAGATGGTAAACTGGGCGCGCACAAGGTCTATGTGGCCTTTGGGATTCGGGCTTGCCTGTTGCGCCATCGAGATGATATCGACATTTGCCTCGCACTTTGACCTTGCCCGTTTCGGGATGGAGGTTATGAGGCCCTCGCCGCGCCAGGCTGATTTGATGATTGTTGCAGGCCGGGTATCGGTGAAAATGGCGCCGGTTGTGAAGCGTCTCTATGACCAGATGCCGAACCCGAAATGGGTGATTTCGATGGGCGCTTGCGCTTCTTGCGGAGGAGTTTTCAACAATTATGCGATTGTCCAGGGAGTAGATAAGATTATCCCGGTTGATATATACGTGCCCGGCTGTCCGCCTCGTCCGGAGCAGTTAATGGAAGGGATTCTGAAGCTTTTTGAGAAGGTAAAGAAAGAATCGGTATCGAGCCGGAAATTGGAAAGGAAAGAGGCTTAATAGACCGGCTGGGCAGATGCGAGCGCTTCGGTGATTATTAACCTGATTTGTGAATTTTGGCACAAAGAACATGTTGGAAGATAAAGTTAGAGAATTTCTTAAGAAGAATTTTGAAGAGGCGATAGTCCGGGAAGATAATTTCCGGAATCAGCAGTCTTTTTATATCAAAAGAGATTATCTCTATGATATCTGCCGGGCTTTGAAAGCTGAGCCGGAGCTCGAGTTTGTAATTCTTTCCGATATCTGCTCTCTGGACTGGTTGGGGGATGTTGAGGAAAAAGAGGGACGATTTGAGGTTATTTACAATCTATACTCCCTCAAATCTAAATATCGATTACTTCTCAAAGTGCGGTTGGCGGAGAGCGATCCGACTATCGACACCGTGACGACTATCTGGCAAGGAGCAAACTGGATGGAGCGGGAAGTTTTTGACCTGATGGGGATAACTTTTGTGGGGCATCCTGACCTGCGGAAGATAGTCACGCCCGATGAACTGGAGGGATATCCGCTCAGGAAAGATTATCCGCTTACCTATGAAATGCCGCAGTTCTCCTACAACAAGAACGAACCACCGGAGGTGATATTGTGACAGAGACCGCCGGTAAGAAAACCATGACCCTGAATATGGGTCCGCAGCATCCGGCGACGCACGGAGTGCTTCGGGTGGAGCTGGAGCTTGACGGCGAAACGGTGGTCAAGGCTACACCGCATGTCGGATATCTGCATACCGGAATAGAAAAAACGGCGGAAGCGAAGCTCTATTACAAGGTGATTCCGATGACCGACCGGATGGATTATTTGGCGCCCATGTCGAACAATCTGGGGTTCTGTCTGGCGGTGGAGAAACTTCTGGGGCTGGAGATGCCGGAGCGTGTGGTATATGCGCGGGTCATTCTAACAGAACTGACCAGAATCGCATCACACCTGGTCTGGGTCGGAACCCATGCCCTTGATCTGGGGGCGATGTCGATGCTGCTTTATGCGTTTCGCGAGCGGGAAATGATAATCGACATATATGAGGCTTGCTCCGGTCAGAGGATGATGTCGACCTATTTTAGAGTTGGGGGGCTGGCATATGACCTTCCGGACGATTTTGAAAAGCGGGTGAAAAATATCCTAAAAGTGATTCCGGAGAGGCTGAAAGATTACGAGCGGCTCTTGAATGACAACAAGATTTTCCGAAGCCGGACAATCGGGGTGGGAGTGATATCGGCGGAAGATGCAATCAACTGCAGTCTGACCGGACCTTGCTTGCGCGGCTCCGGAGTTAATTACGATGTACGCAAAGCCAATCCGTACTGCGGTTATGAAAAGTTTGAATTTGACGTCCCTCTGGGAAAAAACGGTGATGTCTATGACCGGTACTTAATCCGAATGGAAGAGATGCGCCAGTCGCTGCGGATTATCAAACAGGCATTGGAAGGGATGCCGCCGGGACCTTATCGTGTCCATGCCCCGGGGATAGTGCTTCCGCCCAAAGAAGATGTCCTCTCGAAAATGGAGTCGCTCATATTTCATTTTAAGATAATCACCGAGGGATTCAAGCCGCCGCGGGGGGCGGTCTATCAGGCGATCGAATCCCCCAAAGGGGAATTGGGGTATTACATTTCCTCGGATGGAACCAATAAACCGCACCGGATGCGGGTTCGGCCGCCATCGTTCATAAATCTTTCGGCATTGCCCAAGATGGTAGAAGGACGGCTGATGGCGGATGTTATCGCCGTCATCGGTTCCATTGATATTGTGCTGGGTGAGGTGGACCGGTGATTCTTAATAAGACTTCGATAGCGGAGATAAAGGAGCGGATGGTGAAATATCCGCGACGAAAGTCGGCAATTCTTCCGGCATTGACCGTCGCCTACCGCCAGGTAGGGCATCTGAGTGACCGGATTTACCGAGAAATCTCGGAAATCATAGAAGTGCCCTATATAGAAGTCGCCGAAGCGGCCAGTTTCTATACCATGTTCCCCAAGGAGCCGGTCGGGAAATACCTGATTCAAGTCTGTCATAATATCAGTTGTGCTCTTCTCGGCGCCGATAGTCTGGTAGGTTACCTGGAACAAAAGCTGGGGATAAAGAAAGGGGAAACAACTCCGGACAATCTCTTCACACTGATTTCGGTGGAATGTCTCGGCAGTTGCGCCACGGCGCCGATGATGCAGATAAACGAAAAGTATTATGAGAATCTGACGCGCGAAAAAGTGGACAATATTCTGGAAGAGTTGCGGAGGCAGGGGTAAGATGGAAAAGCGGATTCTCTTCAAATATATTGATGACCCCGACCAGATTCATATCGACACTTATATCAAGCATGGCGGCTACAGGGCGTGGGAAAAAGCGCTCAAGAGTATGCAACCGGCACAGGTCATAGACGAAGCAAAAAAATCCGGTCTGCGGGGACGTGGAGGCGCCGGCTTTCCGGCCGGTATGAAATGGAGCTTTGTGCCTAAAGACAGCCCCAAACCGCGCTACCTGATTTGCAATGCCGATGAATCAGAACCTGGTACCTGCAAAGATAGAGTCCTGATGGAACAAGATCCACACGGCGTGGTGGAAGGGATGGCAATTGCGGCATATGCGATTGGGAGTCATCTGGCGTTCTGCTATGTGAGGGGGGAATTTGTCAAGCCGGCGACTCTTATGGAGCAGGCGATAAGAGAGGCGTATGACAAGAAAATGCTGGGGAGAAATATTTTCGGCACCGGTTATGATTTGGATATGGTCGTTCATACCGGCGGCGGCGCATATATATGTGGCGAAGAAACCGCACTCTTGAATTCACTGGAAGGGGAGCGGGGGATGTCGCGCATTCGTCCACCTTTCCCGGCTATTGAAGGGCTGTACGCCTGCCCGACCGTAGTCAACAATGTGGAGACGCTGGCGGCAGTGCCGCATGTCATCAACAATGGCGGAGACTGGTATGCCTCGATGGGGACGGAAAAATCAAAGGGGACCAAGATTTTTTCACTTTCGGGACATGTTAAGAAACCGGGCAACTATGAAGTGGAGATGGGAACACCGCTCTCCTACCTGATAAACGAATTGGGCGGAGGACCTCTCGATGGGCATAAGATTAAAGCGATTATTCCGGGAGGGTCATCAACACCGTTTCTCCTCCCTGAGCAAATAGATGTACCCCTTGATTACGAATCGATCGCGGCGGCCGGGTCGATGCTGGGGTCAGGAGCGGTAATTGTGATGGATGAGCGGACCTGCATGGTCTGGGTCATTGAGAGGCTGATACATTTTTATCGCCATGAATCTTGCGGTAAATGCACCCCGTGCCGGGAGGGAACCGGATGGCTGGAGCAGATGATTTCACGGATAGAAAAAGGCGAGGGAAAACCGGGAGACCTGGAAAAGATAGATTCGATTTGCGACAACATACTGGGGCGAACTATCTGCCCCCTGGGAGATGCGGCAGTGATGCCGATTCAGTCGGCGCTGAAGTTGTTCCGAGACGAGTTTCAATATCATATTGACCATAAGAAATGCCTGGTCAAATCGGAGTTTGAGTTTAAGTAATGTCTGATACGGTAGCGACAGTAACATTGACGATAAACGGCCGGGAAGTGACTGTGCCTAAAGGGACGACAGTGCTCGAGGCGGCAAAGTCGGTTGGGATAGAAATACCGACCTTCTGCTGGCATCCAAAACTGAAGCCGGTCGGGGCATGCCGAATCTGTTATGTCGAAATAGAAAAGATGCCGAAACTTCAAGTCTCCTGCGCCACTGAGGCTATGCCGGGAATGGTGGTGAACACCGAGAGTGAAAAGGTCAAGCAGGGACGCAAGGCGGTGCTGGAGTTTATACTTATAAATCATCCGCTCGATTGCCCCACCTGTGATAAAGGAGGGGAATGCGATTTACAGGACAACACTTTCGCGCACGGAATAGACGATTCCCGCTTTGACTTCAATAAATACCGCTTCATCCGCGACCGGAAATCGACCTTTGATGACTATCGCATCGGTCCGGAGATGATTAGAAATCAGAACCGCTGTATCTTATGTTTCAAATGCGTCCGCGCCAACAAAGAGGTATTCGGGGAATATGACTTGGGAGTTTTTCAGCGGGGGAATATCAGTGAAATAGATGCCGCTCCGGGGGAGAAGGTTGATTCCATTTACTCCGGCAATCTGGTGGAAATCTGCCCGGTGGGGGCATTGACCAATACTGACTGGCGGTACAAAATTCGGGTCTGGAAGACGCAGCAGGTCAAATCAATCTGCTCATATTGCGCCGATGGCTGCAATCTAACCCTCTGGAAAGAGCGCGACAAAGTCTACCGGGCGACCTCACGAAGGAATGACGCTATCGATGAAGGGTGGATATGCGATGTGGGACGTTATGGATACCAGATAGCGGCGGCGGAGGGACGATTAATGACCCCGCTGATAAAGAAAGGGGATAAGCAGGTAGCGGCGACCTGGGACGAGGCAATCGGACTGATTGCGCGAAAGTTCCGGGAGATTAAGGATAAAAAAGGGGGGGTCTGCATCGGAGGCTTGATTTCTCCACAACAGGATTGCGAGACCCTTGTGGCGTTCTCGAAATTTTTCCGGACGCAACTTCACTCCAATAATATCGATTTTCGCACCGAATATAAGATGCTGCCGGAAAAGGAAAATCCGTATTACGGCAATCTGACCTCCGCCCGATTTCGGATTGCCGATATAGAAAAATCGGACATGATTCTGGTGGTCGGTTCAAACTTGATAAAAGAGCATCCCATCGTTCATATCAGAGTGCGTAAAGCGGTCAGTCAGAGGGGCGCCAAGCTTTATACTATCAACCCCTTTGCGACCAAATCAGGGGACCTGTCCCAGGATGAAATGATTCATATTCCCGGCACTTTGGAGGCGCTTCTAAATGGACTATGTATAAGCATTGCCGAGAATGCCGCAAAGGAGACCAAGGTCCAGTTGGGAGAGATGAAATCCAAATTGGAGCCGCACACCATGACGAAAGCGGCGGAGATTTGCGGTATTCCAGAAACAAGGCTCCATGAATTGGCTGAGGCCTTGAGGAGCGCCAAGAATGTCAGCATAATTGTTGGTGAACTTGTCAGTGGCTCTCCGGCGCGCGAGGCGATTGCTGCCGCCATTCATAATTTGACGATAGTCTTAAACTTGAAGGGGCGGGGACAGGCGGCGATATTATCAAGGGCGGCCAACAGCAAAGGCGCCGAATTGCTGGGAGTCATGCCAAGTCTTTCAAAGGAACTCCAGGAAAAACTGAAGTCGTTGTGGGGCGCTTTCCCTGAGACGGAAGGGCGGGCGACCGACCGAATGATTTATGCGGCAAAGAAAGAAGAGCTGGATGCCCTTCTGATTATTGGCGCCAATCCGGTAGCATCATTTCCCGATGGTCAATTTGTCCGGGAGGGATTGGATAAACTCGATTTTACTGTCGTCGCCGACCTCTACGAAACAGAGACAACGGAAAAAGCCGATGTGGTGCTTCCGCTCTCAAGCTGGGTAGAGCAGAGCGGGCATTTCATCAATCTGGAAGGAACCATGCAGCATTTCGATGCGGCAATCAAACCGGTGGGGAATTCGCGTCCGGGACGACAGATTATAGAGGAAATCGCCCAGGAGTTCAAGGGGGCGCTATTTACTGACGTCAAAGATCTCGAGCGTGAGATGCTGGAGCTCCTGAAAACAGAATCGCTTCCGACTGTTTCGGATGCTTTGGCAGAAGTCAAATTTGTTGAAGAAAAAAGTGAAAAAGATTTTCCTTATGCGCTCTTTGTCGTGGATGAGATGCATCACTTCGGACATCTGACCGAGCGGACTCGTTCACTGGCGGCATTTGCCGCCGAGGCGCAGGCGGAAATTGCCCCGTCGCTGGCGGAAAAACTGCAGATAGAGAATGGTTCCCTGGTTCGTCTGGAATCGGAGACCGGCAAAATGGTATTGCCGGCGAAAGTATCGGAGCTGCTGGATAATGATGTGATTCTGGTAAGCAAAAATTTCTCGGGGACTGCCGCTAATATACTGCAGATGCGGAAGAAAAGAATCGACCGGGTGCGTTTGATTCGAGTGGAGGAAAAATGAGTTACACCGAAATCATGCTGATTTCCTCCATCAAGGTAATTGTAGTTGTGCTGGCGGTTCTGACCGGATGCGCATACAGCACCTGGTTAGAGCGGAAACTGGTCGGACATTTTCAGCATCGTATCGGACCCAATGTGGCCGGTCCGTTTGGCTTGCTGCAGCCGATAGCGGATGCGATAAAATTGGTATTCAAGGAAGATATAGTTCCTAATAACGTTGAGCGGATAACTTATGCTCTGGCGCCGATTGTGATGTTCATTCCTTCACTACTGTCCTTTGCGGTTGTGCCGTTCGGTGACACGGTAACGATGTTCGGATATCAGATTGATATGGTCATCTCCGACCTCGATATCGGCGTGCTCTTTGTTTTCGCGGTGACATCGCTGGGGGTCTATGGTATCGTTCTGGCGGGATGGTCGTCCGGCTCCAAATATTCACTGCTGGGGGGAATCCGGTCATCGGCACAGATGATTTCCTATGAAGTCGCCTATGGGTTATCTATTATCGGGGTTTTGGTTATGGCCGGGACTCTCTCGATGAAAGAGCTGGTGGCGCAACAGAGCTCGTTTTTTGACTGGTTCATATTCAAGCAGCCGGTTGGGTTTGTGCTTTATGTTATCTGCGCCATTGCCGAGACCAACCGCGCCCCTTTTGACCTTCCCGAAGCGGAATCGGAATTAGTGGCGGGGTATCATACCGAATATTCCTCAATGCGGTTTGCCATGTTCTTTATTGGGGAATATGCTAATATGCTGGCCGTTTCCTGTGTGGCGACGACTATATTTCTCGGCGGCTGGCAGGGTCCATTGCTGCCACCGGTGGTCTGGTTTGGAATCAAAGTGGCAATGTTTATGTCGTTCTATATCTGGCTGCGGGCGACTCTTCCGCGTTTGCGGTATGACCAGTTGATGAATTTAGGCTGGAAGGTCTTGTTCCCACTGGCGCTATTGAATGTGATGGTTACGGCGCTGATGTATCGTCTGTAGGACAATTATGGTTGATGTCATAAGAACAGTTTTTATCGCTCTACCGAAGGGTTTTTACACCACCCTCAAGCATCTCTTCAAGAAACCGGTGACGATTCAGTATCCGAAGGTGAAAAGAGAGATGGCTCCGCGCTATCGGGGACTGCACTATCTGGAAGTCTATGAGGACGGCACCGAACGGTGTGTCTGTTGTGGATTATGCGCGGCGGCCTGTCCGGCCGATGCCATTTACATGGAAGGAGCCGAAAATGAAAAAGGGGAACGATACGCCAAAATTTACGAGATAAATCTGCTCCGTTGCATTTATTGCGGCTTCTGCGAAGAAGCCTGCCCGGAGGAAGCGATTTTTCTGGGACATGAATATGAGTTTTCTAATGACAATCGGGATGTCTTTATATTTACTAAGGAGCAGATGTTAGCCAATCGCCCTAAGAAGGAGAAACCGTTCAAGCGGATTATCCGGCGCGTGCGAAGGATATTTTAATGCTTCTGGAACTGGTCATATTCTACATTGCCGCCGTCATGGCGATTGGGGCGGCGTTAATGATGATTTTGCAGCGCAACCCGGTGGCATCGGTGTTGTATTTGATTGTATCGCTTCTGGCGCAAGCCACTTTATATATTCAATTGAGCGCCATGTTTGTCGGCGCCATTCTGGTTATTGTTTATGCCGGAGCGATTCTGGTGCTGTTCCTGTTTGTAATCATGCTCTTGAATCTTCGGGGCGAGAGATTTGAGGAGCAACGTCCCCGGCTGGGGCGCGCCACCAAAATGCTGATATCCCTGGCGCTTATGATTGAGCTTCTCATGATAGTTAAACAGACCGCTTTTCCGGAGCGAATGGATAAGCTGATGGTAGAGGCGACGCCCGATTTTGGAAGTGTTAAGCCGGTAGCGGAGTTATTGTATACACAATATCTATATCCCTTTGAACTGACCTCAATACTGCTTCTGGTGGCGATTGTCGGCGCCGTGATAATGGCAAAGAGGGGTCGGACCGACCACGATGAGGAGGACAAATAAATGATACCGATGCCGCATTATTTGATAGTGAGCATCTTTCTGTTTTCCATCGGGGTCGCCGGCGTGATCCTGTCGCGCAATCTGATAATTATGTTTATGTCGATAGAGCTAATGCTGAACGCCGCCAATCTGGCGATTATTGTCTTTTCACGGTTCTTGAATCTGATGGATGGACATGTTTTCGTATTTCTGGTGCTGGCGGTGGCGGCGGCCGAGGCGGCGGTGGGACTGGCGATGATTATAACTATCTTTCGCAACAAGAACAGCATTGATGCTGACCGATTCAGCTTACTAAAATGGTAAGGCCGTAAACGGGATGGATTATTCGCTATATTTAATACCGATTTTTCCCCTGGCGGGATTTCTGCTCAATGGCCTGCTTTTGGGACGGCTGAATAAAAGGCTCATCTCCATTATCGGATGCGGTTCGGTGGGGCTGTCATTTATCTGGAGTCTAAAGACATTTTTCAATCTGCTGGCGCTTCCCGAGACAGAACGTCAGATAGAAGAAGTGCTTTTTTCCTGGATTCCATCAGGAGAGTTTTCCGTAAATTTCGGTTTTCTGTTTGACCCGCTTTCGGCGGTTATGGCGCTGGTGGTTTCGGGAGTCGGGTTCTTGATTCATCTCTATTCGGTCGGATACATGCACGATGACAAGGGTTACGGGCGATATTTTACCTATCTGAATCTTTTTGTGTTTTCGATGCTGACTTTAGTCTTAGCCAATAATTATCTGCTGATGTTTGTGGGGTGGGAAGGGGTTGGGCTTTGCAGTTACCTGCTAATCGGGTTCTGGTTTGAAAAGCAGTCGGCCAGCGATGCCGGGAAAAAAGCCTTTATCGTCAACCGCATTGGCGATTTCGGGTTTCTGCTGGGGATGTTCATTATCTTCTGGCAGGTCGGCTCCCTTAATTTCACGGCCGTCTTTGAGCGGGCGCCGGAAATATTTATTGCCGGAGGCGGATTGATTACGGCGGCGACGCTTCTGCTGTTTCTGGGAGCGACCGGCAAGTCGGCGCAGATTCCGCTATATGTTTGGTTGCCGGACGCTATGGAAGGTCCCACGCCGGTCTCGGCTTTGATACATGCCGCCACCATGGTTACCGCCGGGGTCTATATGATTGCGCGCTCCAATGTGCTGTATATGATGGCTCCGACAACTCTCATGATAGTGGCTATTGTGGGGATGGCTACCGCGCTTCTTGCCGCAACCATTGCCATGACTCAAAATGATATAAAGCGGGTACTGGCATATTCGACTATAAGTCAGCTGGGATATATGTTTACCGCCTGCGGCGTGGCTGCCTTTGCCGCAGGAATTTTTCATTTGATGACTCATGCCTTTTTCAAGGCGCTCCTTTTCCTGGGGGCCGGCTCGGTGATTCACGCCTTATCGGGACAGCAGGATATGCGATATATGGGAGGATTAAAAAGCAGACTGCGGACAACTTATCTCACTTTTCTGGTGGCGACTCTTGCCATTGCCGGTATTCCGGGACTGTCCGGCTTCTTCTCCAAGGATGAAATTCTCTGGAAAGCCTTCTCTTCCAGTTATGGCTCGCCCTGGTTATGGGTGGTGGCGGTCTTCACGGCGATGCTGACGGCGTTTTATATGTTCCGACTGCTCTATCTGACTTTCTACGGTTCGGAGCGAATGGATGCCCATACCAGAGAGCATATTCATGAGTCGCCCAGGATAATGACGGTTCCGCTGTCCATTCTGGCGGCGCTATCAATTATTGGGGGATATGTGGGGATACCGCATGTTCTGGGAGGTGGCAACCAGTTTGAGAAATTCCTGGAGCCGGTAATGGGCGCCAGCCATGCGGCGCCGTCGGAGGAGATTCATATGTCGGCAGGGCATAGCGCGACAACGGAGCTTCTTCTGATGGTCCTTTCGGTCGCATTAGTTCTCTTCTCTATATATATGGCGTACTACTTCTATTTGAAAAATACCGCCCTGGCCGGTCGGATGCAAAAGTCATTTTCAGGAATTTACCGGATACTCTACGGGAAATATTTTGTGGATGAATTATATGGAGCAGTGATTGTGCGACCTCTGGTAAGCGGGTCGATTTTCCTCTGGAAAATTGTCGACGTGATTCTTATTGACGGTCTTTTGAACGGTTTAGCCTATCTCGTGGGCGATATTTCCAAGGGATTTCGTCATATGCAGACCGGCCGGTTGCGAAGTTATGTTACCGTATTCGCGCTTGGTGTAATTATCATCATGGGGATTTTCATTTTCAGGTAAAATGGGTATAGATATACTGACACTGGTTACGTTTTTCCCGCTTCTTGGCGCGGCGCTCTTGGTGCTGGTTCCTAAAGAGGCAAAAGATTCCATAAAAGGGATTGCCATAATTGTCTCTTTCATCACCATGCTGATCTCCTTTTTCTTATATGTGCAGTTTGACCCCTTTGCCAATGGGATGCAGTTTGAAATCAATCTGCCATGGGTAGCCGCCTTTGGAATCAATTATCATCTGGGGATTGACGGTATTTCGCTGCTCTTGATTTTACTGACCACATTATTGGCGCTGCTGGCGATTGTTTCATCGTGGGGGGCGATTACTACCGGAGTCAAGGGGTACTATATATCGATGCTGCTGCTGGAGACCGGGATGCTGGGAGTCTTTGTCGCTCTCGACCTCTTCTTATTCTATGTCTTCTGGGAAGCGATGTTGATACCGATGTATTTCCTGATAGGTGTCTGGGGCGGACCAAGAAAAATCTATGCGGCAATAAAATTTGTTCTCTTCACGATGTTCGGGTCGCTTCTGATGCTGGTAGCGCTTCTTTATCTGTTCTTCATGTACCACGGCTATGCCGGGGAGTACAGTTTTGACCTGCTGAAGATATATCAGATGCCGATTCCGCTGGGAGCGCAGACCTACATGTTTCTGGCATTTGCGCTGGCGTTTGCCATCAAAGTGCCGGTCTGGCCCTTCCATACCTGGCTTCCCGATGCCCATGTGGAGGCGCCCACGGCCGGTTCGGTTATACTTGCCGGCGTGCTCTTGAAGATGGGAATATACGGCTTCATCCGCATCTGCCTGCCGCTATTCCCCGAGGCAACCTTAAAATTTGTGCCGCTAATATCGATTCTGGCGATTATCGGAATCATCTATGGCGCGCTGGTGGCGATGGTTCAGCGGGATGTAAAATCGCTGGTGGCATTCTCATCAGTGTCGCATCTCGGTTTTGTGATGCTGGGGATGATGGCGCTCAATGTGCAGGGGTTGGAAGGAGCCGTGATTCAGATGATTAATCATGGCATCTCCACCGGGGCGCTCTTCTTAATTGTCGGCATGATATACGAGCGGCGGCATACCCGGTTGATATCGGAGTTCGGCGGATTGGCGAAATCGATGCCGGTTTTTTCGGTGTTTTTCATGATTGTGGCATTGTCGTCAATAGGTTTGCCGCTGACAAACGGATTCGTCGGAGAGTTCTTAATACTCCTGGGAACCTTCAAGGCAAATGTCACTTACGCCGTTCTGGCGGCGACAGGAGTGATTCTTGCCGCCTGTTATATGCTCTGGATGCTGCAGAGAGTGATTTTTGGAAAGATTACGCAGACCGTAAATGAAAATCTTCATGACCTTTATGGGCGTGAAAAACTGGTCTTGATACCGCTGGTGCTCCTGATTTTCTGGATTGGAATTTATCCCAAACCGTTTTTTGTCAGGATGGAACCGGCTGTGAAAAATATTCTGGGTATGGTCCACCGCGCTGAGCGGTCCAGTCGGGACAGTGTGGATACCGCGGCGGAAAGAGTTGCTTTTCGCCTGGGAACGAAAGAGAGTTACACACTGAAAGTAGATGGAGGATGAAATGCCCGAGGTTACCATTTACACCAAGCCGGGATGCCCGTATTGCGCTGCTGCCAAGGAACATTACACCAAAGAGGGGATACCTTTTAAGGAGATAGACGTCTACTCTGTAAAAGGAGCAAAAGAAGAGGCAATACGAATTGCAGGCGGACAGGCGATTGTACCGGTCATTATTGAAGATGGAGCGGTCAAAGTAGGCTTTGGCGGAGGCTGAGGCATTTAGCAGGAACGCCCGGGTGGCGTTCTAAGGTAAAAGCGAATATGGATATAAAATCAGCGGCCCTCGATTTTGGAATTATTGCGCCAGAATTGGTGATTCTGGCAGTCGCCATGGCGCTGCTTCTCGCCGGCAATTTAATAAAGAATAAAGCGCTCATTGCCTATCTTGCCTTAGCGGGGTTGGCGGTGGCGCTTATATTGTCGCTGCAGCAATGGGATGAGCTCTCTTCAGGATTCTACGGCATGGTACAGGTGGACAACTTCGCCGTCTTCTTCAAGGTCATTTTCCTGATTGCCACGAGTGTCTCGCTTCTGATGTCGCGCGCCTATTTGATATCGCGCGGAATTGAGCGGTTCGAATTCTATCCATTGCTGCTGTTTTCGGCGATGGGGATGATGACGATGGCGGGAAGTTCCGACCTGGTGGTGATATTCCTGGGATTGGAAATAATGTCGGTGCCGCTATATGTGATGGCGGGCTTTGCGCGCCACAGCGACGAATCCAACGAGTCGGGAATTAAGTATTTCATGATGGGAGCATTTGCGACCGGATTTCTGCTTCTTGGGATTGCCTTCATCTACGGAGCAGCCGGAACCACTGATTTGCGCCGGATTGTGATGGATTTCGGTTTTCTGGCGACGCATTCGGGGCTCTTCCTGTATTCCGGGGCGGTTTTGGTGCTGATAGGATTTGGTTTCAAGGTGGCGGCAGTGCCTTTTCATATGTGGGTGCCGGACGTGTACCAGGGAGCGCCCACGCCGGTCACCGCCTTCTTCTCGGTGGCGCCAAAAGCGGCCGGATTTGCCGCGCTTCTGCGTATTTTTATTTTTGGTTTCGGTGGGATTGAGGAGCTGCAATGGCTCTTCTGGGTCGTGGCGGTGTTGACAATGACGGTCGGCAATATTCTGGCTATTTATCAGGATAATATTAAGAGACTTCTCGCATATTCTTCCATAGCGCACGCCGGTTATTTACTGGTGGCATTGACCGCCGGCGGCGAAGGGGCGGTCTCGGCCGCCATATTCTATCTTCTGGCTTATTCCTTTTTCAACCTGGGCGGTTTTGCGCTGGTAACGATGCTGGACAGCCGGGAGGGAAGCACGGCATCAATCGACGAAGTCAAAGGACTATCGGGGCGGCATCCTTACCTGGCGGCTCTCCTGGCATTCTTCATGCTCTCGCTAGCCGGTTTCCCACCGACGGCAGGATTTTTTGGGAAATTCTATATTTTCTCCGAGGCTATCAAGCAGGGTTATATCTGGCTGGCAATTATCGGCGTGATGAACAGTTTCATTTCAGTATATTATTATTTGCGGATTGTCGTGGCGGCATATTTTGGCAAGACTGACATGGAATTTATGCCGCTTTCGCTGAAGCCGGCAATGGCCGCGGTGCTACTGATTACAGCCATTGGCACCGTGGCGCTGGGATTATTCCCCCAATATTGGGTGGCTCTCACTCGCCTCAGTATCTTTTCCCTGATTTAATTTAAAGAAGACTAAAAAATCCGCCCACTTTAGCAGTGGGCGGAGATTTATATATCTGTCAATTCAGGAACCAGGCTTCAGTAATAGCATGGTTCAGCGCCGGACTTGTAGAGGTAACCAATCAGAGCGGTTACATCAAGAATATTAATCGCCCCGCTGCAGTTGACATCGCCCGCTTCCATCGGTATCGGCGCGGGACCACTTCGATACATATAGGCGAGCAAATAGGTGGCATCAAGAATATTTGTGATGCCGTTGTTATTGGCATCACCAGCCATAGCAAGATCCTGCCTCTCAAAGAGAACGGCATCGGCGTTCCCCACCAGGTGGTTCACCGGCACGGAATTGTCCAGGTATGGTGATGCCTGGCAGTCAATGGCGCTAAGGCCTATCAATGCAGTACTCTGCAGCCCCGAATTCCCGACCGAAAGATACTGAAACGTGATGTCGCCCCTCTTGGTGAGAATTATCTCAAAAGTTGTTAGAGTATCACTGGCGGAATTGAAGTTGCCGACTCGGTACCACTCAATGATGGCAGTGTCGTGCGTGGGGCTGAAATAATAGTAGATGTTTCCATGTCCCCCGCGCACGGAATCTATAGTCAGGTCATTCCAGAAGGCGGAGACAAAGGTGGAGAAAGGATTCCCCGGGATATTAAAACCGCTGAAATATCCGTTGCTGTTGACTTCCGAATCGGTGAAGGAAATGGCTCCATTCACCCCGACATAGAACTGAGTGTAGCTGCTCCCAAAGAATTTGAAGGTGAAGGGGAGATTGAATGGTCCAGCCGAGCCGTCATCCAGAGGAGTCGTCGGCGAAAAAGTATTGTAATAAGTATTCTTGGGAATCAAGGTCCCGATGCCGGTGATATCAACCCAGTTGAATGCCGGGCCACTGTCGTTGCTTGATTTGGCGGCGAAAGTGGTATCGGTGGCGCAGGGGACAGTCAAGAAGACCGGCAAGTACAGCATAGAATCAAGCGGATTGCCGCTTTGTCCCCAGGAGATTTCAACTATCCCTTTATATCTGGTCAGACTGGTAGGGATAACAGTGGCATCGATGGTTACGGTAATTACGACAGAATCAAGGGTAGGCACCGAGCCGACGCTGGGTGATGCGTTCAACCAGTTGCCGATGGTCATTTTGGGGAGTGAATCATTTCCGACCAGGTTGAAGTCGAGCGATGTCGAAGCAGAGCGGTTATGCAGCCAGACCGGAATATTGACCATAGTTCCGCCTTCCACAGAGGTGTCTATATAAATAGGACTGCTGTAAAGAGATGAAGGCGGGGCAATTGCCGGAAAGGCGGCAGCAAGGTCCGGTCGGGGACCGATATGCTGAGTAAGCAACCCCTGCTGTGGGGAACCGGTGGCATAAAGGAGATTGCGAGCGGCATCTGCCGTCATAGGAACGCCAAAAGTGGCTTTGTAGTAACCCTGCAGGCAAGCCACGGCGCCAGTCACAATGGGGGAAGCCGATGATGTCCCGGAAAAAGATGCCGTATAATGCTGATTGTAATCACCACCGCCATCAAAGAGCCCGCCGTAACCGGTGGTATAGACTCCGGCGCCATATCCCTGCAGATTAACTCTTTCGCCATAGTTGGAAAAGGAAAGGCGGGAGCGGTCGGTGCCATATGCGCCGCTGGGCGGAGCGCCGGCGCCGACGATAATGGCGCGGGAATTCCGATAGGTGGTATCAAATAACTGCCCGTAAAGCAACGGGTCATCAAAATTCTCGGCGCCGTTGCCGGCCGCCTCGACAACAATGACACCTTTCGCCCAGGCATATTGAATGGCGTCAAAATTATCCTGCCAGTATTCCATGCAGACATAACCGCGCTGGTCAGAACGAACCTGGAAATTGTAATGCGGGCCAGGGGCATGAAGCTCAATCAGAATCAGGTCGCCCGGCTGGAGATTGTCGGCGGCAACAAGAATCGCTTCGGCAGTGCTAATCGTCGCCACCGAGACCATGCCGATATCGGCGCCGGGGCAGATACCGGTGACGCCATAGCCGTTGTCTCCGGCAATCATTTCGCCAATCACCGCCGTGCCATGGTCGCCATAGGGAGCGCCTCCGCCGACAATGGTCCCGCCCAGAGCTTTCTCCAGGTCCTCATGAGTCTCGGTCCACTCAAACTCTATGTCGATAATCTTGACACCGGCGCCATCACCACCCGGCTGGGTCTTGGCATACTCGGCATCGACTCCTCCCGGGGCGGCAAAAAGATAATCCTGATAGAACTCATAATCAGGTGTTGGCGGAGCGATATCTCCGGCCGGTTCCGGAACCGGCTCGATATAGGCAATCTCCACAATATCGAGTTGATTGAGACGGTTGACTAAATCCTCCCCTTCCGCAGCCGAGTTCACCTGAATCCTATAATAGAGATTGAGGTCGGCAAGCTGGTGTTTAGAGGAAGCCTCGGCAATAATGCGGGCACGCTCAAGCTCATGCTCTGACTTTACCTTGAAATGTCTTTCAAATTGGCCGTTGATATAAGGCGCCAGCAGTCTCTCGGCTTGCCTGGCAGAGTTCAGATGGTTCGCCTCGGCCGTAAGATTATTCCCGCGCAGCCGAACCGAGGAACCCTCCTGAAACTTGACAACTACATAGCGGAAGGAGGCATCGGAGGCAATCTTGACGTTTTTCGGTTTTTCCGGGATAACACGCTGTTTAAGATAGCGAATCTCCCCCGTTGCCGGTCCCGTCGAAGCCATTTTGGGTCTGGCTGAACTTGAGAGTATGAGGACTGAGAGAAGCGCAAAGGCGAAAAACTGGGCGCGGTGTCTAAACATTATGCCTCCGGTTTTTATTCAGTAATACGTTTATATTCTTCCCAATGCTAAAGCAAACAGGAGTAAATAGATAACTTATTATCTAATATACCGAGATGTCAATTTCTGTCAACTATTCTTATTTTATCGGACAGGCAGGGAATTATTATACGCCAAAGTTGCGCAGCAGAATTGGCAAAAGGCGGCGATATTTGCTCGCCGCAGGACAGTAATCAACGATGCTGTCTCCGCTCAGAATGACTTGAGGGCATCCTCAACGGAGTCGTAAGACTTAAGAATCCTCTCAATCTGGACGATGTTAATCAGGTTTTGCACTTTTTTCGGGGTGTTGGCTATCCGCAGCTCCCCTTTGTTATTCTTGACGGTAGTGAGGATAGATATAAGCATGCCAATTCCGGAGGAGTTCATCCATTCCACATCACCCAGGTCAATCACAACTTTCTTCTTTCCGGCGTCGATCTGTTCATGAATCTGCCCGTGAAACAGAGTCGATTCTTCACCGCCCATGATTTTGCCGGAGAGGTGAAATACGACGGCGTCACCTTTAATTTCTGTTTTCACTTTCATCAGAAATCTCCTTATCAGATAATGAGCCAAATGATACGCTAATATATTCCCCGCCGTGATATTTGGCAATTGAGAATCAACTTAAAATTGAGACCGGTTGCAGGAGCTGTTAGACTTTCTCCAGACGGAGCTTGTCGTTTATCTTCTCAATCTTGACCGGATAGCGCCCGGAAAAACAGCTGACGCAGAAATTGTCGTGAGGGAGTGATGGCATAGATAACATCCCTTCAATGGAAAGATACCCCAGGGAGTCAACTTCAAGATAATCCTGTATCTCTTTCACCTTCTTTGATGAGGCGATGAGTTCCTTTTTGGTAGGCATGTCGATGCCGAAGAAACAGGGAGAGATAATGGGGGGAGAGGAGACGCGAAAATGAATCTCTTTGGCGCCGGCGGAGCGAATCAATTTGACCAGTTTCTTGGATGTGGTCCCCCGGACTATGGAATCATCAACGACTACAACCCTCTTGTCTTTAAGAACGCCTTTGACCGGATTAAACTTCACTTTAACATCCAGGTCGCGAATGGTCTGTTCGGGGTCAATAAAGGTGCGACCGACATAATGGTTCCGAATAAGCCCGATTTCGAATTTGATTCCTGATTTTTCGGAATACCCGAGGGCGGCGGTATTGGCCGAGTCTGGAATGGCGATGACGATATCGGCGTCAGCAGGATGCTCAATAGCCAGTTGACGTCCCAGTCGGCGGCGGACCTTGTCGACGTTTTCCCCGAAAATCATGGAATCGGGACGAGCAAAGTAGATGAATTCAAAAATACAGAAAGCGTGGCGCTGCTTTCTCTCAAACCGCACCGATTTTAGTCCCTTGGGACCGATTTCGAGGACTTCGCCGGGCTCGATATCGCGGACATATTTTGCTCCAATGATATCAAAGGCGCAGGTTTCGGAGGCGACAATGTAGCTTCCGTTATATTTGCCAAGGGACAGAGGCCGGAAACCGAATGGGTCGCGGGCGGCGATAATGGACTCATCAGTCAAAAACAGCAGGGAATATGCCCCTTCGACACGGCTGAGGGCTTCGCAAATCCGGTTGACCCAGTTTCGATTTCTGGATTGCGCCGCCAGATGAAGAATAATTTCAGTATCGGACGTTGTTTGAAAGATTGAGCCGGTTCGCTCGAGTTGCATCCGCAGGCTGTAGGAATTGGTGAGATTGCCATTGTGAGCGATAGCCAGTTTCTGACTCCGGTTAGTGATGAGCAAAGGCTGAATATTGGTCAGCGATGATGCCCCGGTGGTGGAATAGCGGGTATGGCCTATGGCAATGTTCCCTTTTAGACGATCGATATACTTTTTGTTGGCGAAGACCTCATTAACTTCACCCATCCCTTTATATATATATACCTGACCGTTGCCGGAGGTAACAATGCCGGCCGATTCCTGTCCGCGGTGCTGGAGAGAATATAATCCGAAGTAGGTCAGTTCGGCGGCGCGGTTATTTCCATAGATTCCAAAAATGCCGCAGTTGTCGTGCATCAGATGGGACTCTAACATACCACCCTACCTTTCCGAAAAGCGGACAATTTAATCGTCTTATAACGACTTGTCAAGGGTATCAATGGGTTCACTGTCATAAATGTGAAACAGATTGCACGGGATTTAAGTTTCCATTCATATAAACAAGACGGCGGCAAGTGCGCTATTTGTAACCTGTTGTATATTAATATAATATGGACTTGGTTGAATCTGGTAGGTCAAGTCCCGATAAAAAGTTGCTATTTGGGGCAAGGGCATATATTTTGCGGTATTACCTGCCAGGAATGATTATGCCCCGGGAATTTATGGAAAAGAAAGAGTTTCGCCAGTTTGAGATCATGCGCGATATAGCGCTGGCCGGCGCATCCGGGCGCAAGCCGCAGGAGACCGCCGAAGCGGCGCTCAAGGGAGCGATGAATCTGGTGGGGCTTTCGGCCGGCATGCTGACGATCTGGGATGAGAGCTTTACGCCATTATTGACAGTGACGCATTCGGAGACGCTTCAGGAGAGGGAAGCGTTGATGCAGTTGGAGGAGGAGTTATTTCTAAACTTGAGGCGAAAGCGACATCTGGTTTCGGCCTATCTTTCATTTGGGGGAGAGCGGCCGCTGGCGACTTTTACTTTGCCGTTAAGGAAAGGGGAAAAGATACTTGGGGCGGTGCTGGGGGTACAGCCGGGAAGCGGCACATTGGTGGGCGAAGGGGAATTTCTGGAGGCGCTGGCGGCAGCGCTTTCGCTGACTATGATTGCCGGTGGAGCGGTGGAGCCAAAAGCGACCGATATCGCTGCGCAAATCAGAAAAGAGCGTCTTGACGCTATCACCGAAATCGCGACAACTATAGCGCATGAAATTAATAATCCCTTGACGGCGGTTCTGGGGAATGTGCAACTGCTGTTGATGAAGCGGAACGACCTGGACGATGAATTGAAAAAGAAGTTAAAGGTGATAGAGGAATCGGCTCTCAGGATAAAGGATGTAACCCAGAAGTTGATAACTATAACGCAAGAGCGAGTGACGGAATATATCAACGGGACAAAAATGATCGACCTCACCGATGAGGAAAAGGCACCTTAGTTCCCCTCTTATCCCTACCTCACTCAGCGGGGCCGCTCGTTCTAGACGGGCGGCCTTAATTATTGGACTGCAGTATCACGGGCAGATGGGAGCGGGACCTCCTTTAAAGCGATAGGAGATGATGTAAGTGGCATCAAGAATATTTATAGTTCCGTTACCATTGGCATCCGCCGCCTCTACCGGATTTGGCGCCGGTCCGCCCTTAAAGCGATACGAGATAATAAAGGTGGCATCGAGAATGTTGACCGTGCCATTGCCGTTGGCGTCGCCGCAGACAAAGTTCTGGTATGGTCCGCTTTGATTGAAGATTACCGAAAATGTATGCGAGTCGCTATTTGCGACTGCCAAGTCGAAATCACCATCGCCATCGAAGTCAGCAGAACAAAGTGAATATGGGGTCAATCCGCCGGTGGAGTAAGCACCTTCTGACACAAACGCGCCGGTGCCGTTATTTAAGAGGATGGTGACGTCATCGGGCATCCTATTTGACGTTGCAATATCTATATCGCCATCACCGTCAAAATCAGCCGAGCAGCCGCCATATGCCCCGTCTCCCGCAGGATAATGAACCGGGGTTCCGATAGCCCCGCTACCGTCATTAAAGAAGATAGCGATATCATCGAGATTGGTATTTACCACAACGAGGTCAAGGTCGCTGTCTTTATCGAGGTCGGCGGAGAAGATGGCGGAGGGATATGAGTTTGATCCGGTTGAGTAATAAGATGTTGATGCAAATGTACCGTCGCCAAAATTAAGGGCAATGGCGATGTTATAACCCAAGAAATTCGAGGAAGTCAAATCAGGGTAGCTGTCACCGTTGATGTCAGCACAGTGAATACAGCGCGCCCCGTCTCCCGCCCAGTAATTAACGACAGATGCGAATGTACCATCTCCATAGTTGAACAGGAGAGAAAATTGGTCACTACTACTGCAGGAAGCGGCCAAATCAAGGTCGCCATCACCATCCAGGTCTGCTGCAAAGACGGAATAGGGATTATCCCCCACACCATAGTCGACAGAAGTAGCAAAGGTCCCGTCGCCATTGTTCATAAGGACGGATACGTTGTCTGTGGTCCGATTGGCGGTCGCCAAATCCTTGTCACCATCACCGTCCAGGTCAGCCGAAAAGACACAACCGGGATATGTTCCGACGGCATAGTTAACGGCCCCGGCGAAGGTGCCATCACCGTTGTTTTTCATAATGGAGACATCGTTAGTTCCGCCGTTTGCTGTTATCAAATCGAAGTCTGCATCACCGTCCAAGTCCGCTGCGGATATAAACCAGGGGAAGGTTGAAGCAGCGTAAATTGTATATACAGTAGCCATTCCGAAGAGCGGGTCGGGGGCGGCAGTTGCAGATGTTCCTATATCCTCTGCGGACACGGGAAAGATGACAGCAAACATTGAGGCGATAATGAGCTGAATTCCACAGGCTTTTGATAACAGTGCCATGCTGCCTCCTCAGAAGGTTGATGTTTTAGTGTGAGCAACGAAATTGCCTATTCAAACAATGAATAGATGATACATGAGCGAATTCCATGGGTTCTCGATACCATCTGCGTTCAATAAAATTTGAGCGTATCGGGTAACCGCCGGTGTGCTCGATCGGAATGCAAATTATATATGTCCTGCGGTGCTAATATATAACATAAATGGTGAAATTTGTCAATATTTAATTGCGGGGAAGCGTAGTGCATCGGTGGGATGATACCATGGTACAGGAAGTAATCATGATAGTTGCAGGGCGGGAGGAAATTGTGGTCCAATAACAAATTCACAGAAAGGAATTTATACTGCTGCGAAATTCGTCTGGGATGGGGCGGGATACTTTATCCTTGACTCTTGATGGTAGAAATCGTTAATTGATTGGCTATTATGATATTACATACAGTCGAATTTGTCGGCAGACCATAAATGAAAGGTGCGAGATGAAAGGGTTAGAATATATATTTAAACCTAAATCAGTGGCAGTAATTGGAGCCTCAACCCAGAAAGGAACAATCGGCCGGGAAATCCTTCATAACATCATTGTCAATGAATTCAACGGCAAGGTCTTCCCGGTCAATCCGAAAGCGTCGGTGATACATTCCATAAAATGTTACTCGACTATACTCGATGTTCCGGATATGGTAGATATGGCGATAATCGCCGTGCCGCGTGATTTTGTGCCGATGGTCGCGGAGCAGTGCGGGCAAAAAGGGGTGAAAGGATTGGTGGTTATTTCGGCCGGATTCAAAGAGGTAGGTGGCAGGGGGATTGAACTGGAGGACCAGCTGGTTGGAATTGTCAAAAAATATGAAATGCGGATGATTGGTCCAAACTGCTTTGGCATAGTAAATACTCATCCGGAGTACAGTCTCAATTGCACTTTCGGAAAAACGCGGGCATTGCAGGGAAGAGTGGGATTTATTTCTCAGTCGGGCGCGCTGGGGGAAGCGATTATGATTCATGCCCGGGAGTTGGGGTTAGGGTTCTCGATGGTGGCATCGATAGGGAATAAAGCGGATGTTTCGGCTAATGATGTCCTGGAATTCTTGAAAGATGACCCGGATACTGACATTATTCTGCTTTACCTGGAAAATTTCGGGAATCCGCGTCATTTCACCAAGATTGCGCGGGAGATTTCGCGCGGCAAGCCGATTGTAGCGGTGAAATCGGGAAGGACTCGACAAGGCGCGGCGGCGGCATCATCGCATACCGGCGCTCTGGCGGAACTTGATGTCGGAGTGGACGCGCTATTTGACCAGTGCGGGGTGATACGAGTATCCTCGATTGAGGAACTGTTTGATGTCGGCGCTGCTTTAGCCAACCAGCCGATGCCCAAGGGAAACAAGGTAGCCATAGTAAGCAATGCCGGCGGACCGGCGCTTCTGGCGACCGATGCCTTGATAAGCCTGGGGATGGAGCTTCCTCAGTACACTGGTGAAACAAAAGCCAAACTAAAAAAGGCGCTGACCGGTCAGGGAGAAGTGCATAATCCGCTCGACCTGGTGGCAGGCGCCGGCGGTGAGGCATTTAAGCGGGCTCTAAGCGTCGTAAAGGATGACAAGAATTTTGACTCAATATTCACCATTTGCGTGCCGCCGGTGACTATTAATCAGATGGAGGTTGCCAATTCAATTCTTGCCGGCATTGAAGGGTGCAAGAAGACCGTGCTGACATGTTTTATGGGGGCGGGCGAAGGGTCGGCGGCGGTGGAATATCTTAAGAGTCGCAATGTGCCGGTATATATTTTCCCTGAGGCGGTGGCGAAAACCTTGTCGTTGATAGACGGATATCGCAGGTGGCTGGAGCGACCGCGGGGACAGTTCAAGACTTTCCGAGTGGACAAAAAGCGCGTTCAGGAGATGATTGATAAAGCCCTGAAGAAAGGGGATAAGGCGATAGTCAGCCAGAATGCCCTGGAGATTCTGGAGGCGTATGGGATTCCCACCACCAAATGTGCCGTGGCATCTACTGAAAAAGAAGCGGTGGCGGCGGCGGAAAAGATAGGCTATCCGGTCGTCATTAAAATCAATACTCCGCAAATTCTGCATAAAACCGAATTTGGGGGAGTCATTGTCGATTTGCGAACGGCCAAAGAGGTTCGTGATGCCTTTAGCGCGCTTCGCAAAAAGCTTCCGGCGCTGAAAAAAGGGGAGAAGTATTCGGTTATCCTGCAGGAGATGGTAACCGGCGGGATTGAGACTGTAATTGGAATGACCACCGACCCATCTTTTGGGCCGCTGATAATGTTCGGATTAGGGGGAATTTATGTGGAGATTCTCAAGGATGTGGCGTTCCGGATTAATCCCCTGACGGACAACAACGTTGATGAAATGATGAAGAGCCTGAAATCATATCCGCTGCTGACCGGATTCCGCGGATCGGAACCGGTGGAGATGGATACGCTCAAAGAGTCGCTATTGCGACTGTCGCAGTTAGTGTCCGATTTTGACCAGATTTCGGAGATAGATATAAATCCCTTCATAGCCTGCTCGGCGAAAGGGAAGTCAAAGGCGGTCGATGCCAGATTCATATTGCGCGAGTCATAAACTAAGGATAGAGAGTTGACAGGAGGCGGCCATGAAATTCGAGTTGAAACATATCGGCTACTGGTCATTGATTAAAATCTCCTTTGTGGTGCATCTCATCGCCGGTTTTGCGATAGGGATTATTTTCGCGCTGTTCATTGGTTTGATGTTGTCGCTAATTGCCAATGTAGGGGAGCTGGGGGGAATGCCGCTTCCGATGGAGGAAATGCCGCCGCTGGGGATTCTTCTGGCAATGTATCCGATTATGCTCGGATTCGGCGGGGCGTTTTTCGGCACGATTTTCATGCTGATAATTGCTTTTGTTTACAATCTGACGGCGAAACTTATAGGAGGAATTGAGGTCGAATTAAGTCAGATGCCGGTGATGGTGCCGACGGCAGCGCCGCCGCAGGCATATGTGCAGTCTCATCTGTACCATCCGACCCCGCCGCCGCCACCGCCGCCGGTAGAGCCGCTGCCGCCTGATATAACACCACCGCCGGACGATAATGAACCGCGGAGACAGAGTTAAAGTTTGATGGGCCGGATTTTCTGTGACTGAAGTACGAGTAAGAATTGCGCCATCGCCGTCAGGATATCTGCATGTCGGCACAGCGCGGACGGCAATTTTCAACTGGCTTTTTGCGCGTCATCATGGCGGAAAGTTCCTGGTTCGAATCGAAGATACAGATACCGCTCGTTCTGACGCCGACCTGATTGGACCGATTATGGATGCCCTTAAGTGGCTCGGGCTTGACTGGGATGAAGAGCCGATATATCAGTCACAGCGACTGGACCAATATAAGATATATGTGAATAAACTACTGGAGTCGGGGCATGCCTATCGCTGTTTCTGCACGCCGGAAGAACTGGAAGCGGAGCGCAATAAAGCGATGGCAGAAAAACGACCGCCCAAATATGACCGAAAGTGCCTGAGACGCTCTGACGCCGAAATCAAGGCGTTGCTGGAGAAAAATACACCGTTTGCTATTCGCCTTCAAATTCCCGAAGGGGTGACAAGTTATAATGACTTGGTGCTCGGCAAGATCACTCGCCAAAACGAAGAGATTGAGGATTTGGTAATCAGCCGCGGAGACGGGCGGGCGGTTTACAATATGGCGGTGGTAGTGGATGATTTCGAGATGGGGATAACGCACGTAATCAGAGGGAATGACCATATCAGCAACACCTTCAAGCAGATTCATATCTATCGCGGATTGGGGCTGACTCCCCCGCAATTTGGACATCTGCCGTTAATCCTTCGCCCGGACCGGAAAAAAGTCTCGAAGCGTCTGGGGGATAAAGATGTCGCGGAGTACGGCAAAGAAGGGATTTTGCCCGAAGCGCTGTTTAATTTCCTCTGCCTTCTCGGTTGGTCGCCAAAGGATAACCGTGAGCTGGTAAGAAAAGAGGAACTGATTCAGATTTTCACTCTGGAAAATGTCAATGCCGCTAACCCGATTTTCAATGAAGAAAAATTGCTGGCGCTCAACAAGGAATATATAAAGTTGTATCCGGATTACAAGCTGGCGGAGATGGCCGCGCCGCTGATTGTCCAAGCCGGGCATACCTCCAAGTACTGGCTGGAAACAAGGTGGGAGTATTTCTTGAAGATTATCGGTTTGCTCAAGGAGCGGTGCCGCCGAATGACTGATTTTGTATCGCTCAGTGAATATTTCTTCCATGATGAGTTCAAATTTGAACCGGAGGCGCTGGAGAAGCAGAGGAATGAGAAGACCGCGGTGGCATTGAAAAAGCTTAAAGACCGCCTTGAAGCCGTAACCGACTTCCGAAAGGAAAAACTGGAAGAAGCTCTCGGCGAAGTTGCCGCGGAATTAGCGATAAAAAAAGGGGACTTGATTCATCCTACCCGGCTGGCTGTTTCGGGGATGACAGTAGGACCAGGGCTTTATGATATGTTGGAACTGCTGGGCAAGCTGGAGGTAATGAGGAGACTTCAAAGATTCATAGATACAATTGCGAAGTAAGGAGTTCAATTATGGATAAGAAGACCAAGCTGGAAAAAGAGATCGCGGAACTTGAAAAAAAGTTGGATAAAGACCACTTTGGGGGGCTTTTCGACCGCGCCACTCAGAAACGGAATATGAATCGGCTTCAAAAGCTCCGTAAAGAACTGGAAAATCTCGCCAAAAAGGGGAAAAAGTAAGGGATTTTGAGGGGGCGATTTGATATATTGAGACAGAATCGAAACATACATTCAGGAGTGGACTGATGCAGAGCGAGCAATATAAGGACAAAGCCGGGATACTCAAAAGCGCTATCAAAGGGGAGGAAGACGGTTATACCTTTTACAATCTCTTGGCGGAAAAGGCGACCAATCCGGAGGCAAAGAGACGTCTGGAGAATCTTCGCAACGATGAAAAACGGCATAAAGCGGTGCTGGTGAATCTTTATAAGAAGTTTGTCGGCGGCGAAATCGGGGAACTCCCGCCAAAGGGTATAAACGCTTTGGCGCAAGTATTTGAAAAGGGACGGCTAAAGAGACTTCGTTCCGAAATTGACTATATTAATCTTGCCATTGATGCCGAACTGGCGGCGACCAAGTTCTACAAAGAAGGAAAGCACTTAGTTGACGACAAAGATTTTAGGCAGATTATGGAGCAACTGGAGGACGAAGAGCACAGTCACTACGAGCTCTTGATGGCAGAACGGGAAGCGATGTCGGGAAACTACTACTGGTTTTCGACAGAAGACAGCGCTCCCATGGAAGATTAAGGGGGATGATGTTATGGAATGGGTTTGCGAAGTTTGCGGATATGTCCATAGCGGGGAGACCCCGCCGGAGAATTGCCCGGTTTGCGGTGCTCCATCCGATAAATTCTCAAAATTTGAGGGATAATTTTCCAGTGTTTGGCTTATACCGAAAAAAAGTGAAGGTGGGACAGAAAGCGCCCGACTTCACTTTGCCGTCCCACCTGGGTGGACGCGTTCGACTTTCGAGTTTCAGAGGCAAGAAAAACGTCTTATTGGCGTTTTACCCTCTGGACTGGACGCCGGTCTGAACTAACCAGATACCGTCATACGAGCGGGACTTGCCCGAGTTTGAGCGGTACAATACCCAGGTGCTGGGTATATCGGTTGATTCTATACCATGTCATCAAGCCTGGCAGAAAAGCCTGGGGGGGATAACCTATCCATTACTTTCCGACCAGTGGCCTTATGGAGAAGTCTGCCGCAAGTACGGGGTCATGACGAAGTCGGGATACAGCGAACGAGTCATAATCATTGTCGATAGGGAAGGAATCATTCGCGATATCGATGTCGTTGGGCTGGCCAATATTCCGGACAATTCCAGGACCATGGCGCAGCTGGCAAAAATTCAGGGGAGATAGCTGCCGACGGTCGCTATAAGCTCACTCCCCGGTTCTCTTTCCTGAGTATGAATACAAGGAATTTCGGGCTGAAGGTTTGCATCTGGAGGGGCACAATCGTATTATATGGAACCTCTCTGAAGCGTATAATGTTTACAGATTGAGGTAAAGAGAAATAAGTATGTATTTTGCGCTTCCCAAAGAGTATCGCGAGACCAGTGTCGAGGAATTGAAACTCCGGGCGCTGGCGGCAAAAGAACGTCTGGGGCAAAGGGCGATTATTTTAACCCATCATTACCAGCGTCTGGAAGTGGTGGAACTGGGAGATGCCGTGGGGGATTCGTATGGGCTCTCGAGGATTGCCGCTTCCCGTTCCGACGTTGACCTGATATTTTTCTGTGGCGTGCACTTTATGGCGGAAGCGGCATATGTGCTGGGGAAGGAACATCAGAGGGTCTTTCTACCCAATCCGCTTGCCGGCTGTCCGATGGCTGATATGGCGGAGATGGCTGATGTCTTCGAAGCCTGGGAAGTGCTGGAGAATTTCGGCGGCGACAAGAGGATAATGCCGATTTCTTACATGAATTCTGCGGCCGGACTGAAAGCGTTCTGCGGACGGCATGGGGGACTTATTTGCACCTCATCCAATGCCGATGCCGCCTACAAGTGGGGATTTGACAGACGGGAAAAGCTCTTCTTTTTTCCTGACCGTCATCTGGGATATAACACCGGAATCAAGTTTGGTCTTAAAGACTCCGATATGGTGGTCTGGGACTTTTCCAAAGAGAACGGAGGTCTCTCGGAAGAGCAGATCGAGAGGGCAAAGGTAATATTATGGAAGGGACATTGCCATGTCCATACCAATTTCAAGGAGGAGCATGTTTTTCAGGTTCGGGAGCAGTATCCGGGAGTTAAAGTAGTGGTTCATCCGGAATGCCCTTATGAAGTGGTCAAGCATGCCGATGCCGTTGGCTCAACCAGTTTTATTGTGAAATATGTCAACGCTCAGCCGCCCGGTTCAGTTCTGGCAATAGGAACAGAGATAAATCTGATTCATCGGCTGGCGCATGCCCATCCAGAGATGAAAATATTTGAACTCTCCGGACAGACCTGTCCGGTATGCGCCAATATGTATCGCACCACGGTGAACGACTTAACCTATTGTCTTGAAAACTTCGAGACGATGAAGCCGATTACGGTGCCGGACGACACCAAAACCTACGCCCTGATTGCCCTGGAACGGATGCTGGAAGTCCATTAGGCATCATCTAAGACGTCAAGTAATTCTCGTATTCTGATATATTGTAATATCTTACATTTTAGAGACAAAGGGCTTAAGCATCGCTCCGACTCTGATACGGGACAGGTAGTGGGAGAAGCTTACAAAAGTAGCGCCCAGAATGATTAAGCCACTGCCGAGCCATTCGGTCGGCGAGGGGAAAGTCTGCAGCAATAGAAAAGCGAAGAGGGCGGTGAAAAGCGGGGTGGTCTGGGTAATCAGGGCGGCGCGGGAGATATCAATCCGCTTAAGAGCCATCTGGTAAGTAGCCCGTCCGATAACCGGCAGAAGCAAGGAAGCCGCGATGATGAGAAGTAGAGTCTTTCCGTCAGGGACAAAGAACCGCTCGCTCTGGAAGAGGATGATGCCGAAAAGAATCGGAATCAGGAAGATATTGCGATAAAAAAGGAAACTTGCCGTCGATAACGAGGCGATATTTTTCTTAATGATTATCTCGGAAGCGGCGAAAAAGAATCCGGAGAGAATCATCAAGGTGGAGCCCTGTGAAATGACCAGATTAGTCTTGAAACGGAGGACGAAAACTCCAGACAGGGCAATAATGCCTCCCAGAATTTCCATGAAGCCCAGTTTCTCTCTCAGGATGAAGTAAGCCAGGGCGATGGTGAGAATTACTTCAAAGCGGGAAAGAAACGATGCGGTAGCCGGCTCCAGCAATTTCAAGGCGGTCATATTCAGGGTCAGGGCGGCAGCGAAAAGGAGGGAAAGGGCGAAAATCAGCGCCAGAGTCGTGGGCCGAATCTGGGCGATTTCGGCGCGGTAGCGGGCATTGAATAGAGGCAGGGCAGAAAAAACAGAGGCGGAAAGGAAGAGAAAGAAGTTGAACAGCTCGGGAGATACATTCTGGAGCCCCACTTTTGCCGGGATATTTCCAAGTCCGCAAGCCAGGGCGCATGTCAGAGCGGCCAGGTCGCCGCTTCGTTTCGGATTCATTTGCGCGGTGGCGTCCCCTTCGCCGGGGATTGGCGACTCAGCTTAAGATATAAAATCAATCCGGCCAAAAAGAGCGCAAGGGCTATGAGCTGATTGTAGGTCGGTTGAATGCCGTCAATTGTGAAATGCATCTCGCTCTCATAATAGCGGACATATTCAATGAAGAATCTGAAGACGGCTTCAATCATGAAGAATAGAGCCAGCACCTGACCGTCGAACCGTTTGTGCTGAAGCCGCCAGTGAAGAACCAGAAACAGCAGCAATCCATAGAGGGAGCTGTAGATTTGTGTGGGATGGAGATGCGCATCGCCGAAAATGTAGTATGGAATCGACTCCGGCGGGAAGGCTACACCCCATGGCAATTCGGTAGGAACGCCGAAACAGCAGCCATTCAGAAAACAGCCGACACGGGTAAACATTAAGCCAATACCGACCGTAGGGGCGAAGAGATCGAGTGTCTGAAGCAGCGGTAACTTCTTTGCCCGGATATAGAGGTAAGTGCAAATCACGGCAAGAACAATCCCTCCATACAGATTCAGACCGGCAATGCCAACCTGCCCTGATTGAAAAGGATTGATGGTATCAAGCCACCTCCCCTGGAATTCTTCGAGATGAAACAGCACATAAAAAAGACGGGCGCCAATGACACCGCTGAATATCATGATATAAGCGATGGTCATGAGCGGTTCAAAGGGAACTTTGTTTTTCCTGGCGGCGCGATAAACATAGTAAACGCCGAGCAAAAAGGAGATGGTCAGCATCAAGCCATAGCCGCGAATCGAAATCGGTCCTATATTGAAAAGCTCAGGATACATAAGGCGCAGTTTCCTTCATAATTGGGGTCTTAAGGGGAGAACTTTCGACTAAACGGTGGTGCCATCGCCTGGTAACGAATAAGACTCCCGCCGCGATAGCCGCGCCGACAACGACATCGGATACATAATGGAACCGTCCATATACTGTTCCGGCCGCAAGTAATATATTTATTGGGATGAGAAGATAACCTGCCACCGGTATATGTTTGAGCGAATAATAAAGGACAATGAGAGCGACGGCGACATGGGATGAAGGCATGCAGCCGCCATGGACCGCCCCTTTATTTATAGCCAGGTCAACCAGAGGGCGAAAGATGGGACCTGAAATAGTGTTAATATACTGTCCGGCAAAATGGTAGCGCGGACCTTCCAGAGGAAAAAGGGCGAAAAGAAGATAGGATATGAAAAAGGTAACACAGATAGCG